>JAFDJA010000106.1 GCA_019307745.1 Deltaproteobacteria bacterium
TCAGAAAAAATGAAACAGGTAATATTGAATCTTCTTTTTAATGCAGTTGAATCCCTTCATGATAAAGGAAAGATCGAAATTAGTACAAGCCTGGTCAATTGTAATGGGAATATTGAAGGGGAAAATATTCAAATTGAAATTAAAGATAATGGCCCCGGGATTTCGCAGGATGTTCTAGATAAGATTTTTGATCCATATTTCACTACAAAACACAAAAGTGGTATGCATAACGGTACAGGGCTCGGGCTTTCCATTGCGTATCAAAACATGTTAGAACACAGCGGAATAATTGAAGTGGACAGCAATATTAATGAAGGCACTACATTTAAGGTCACGCTGCCGCATAACCATTCAAAAATAGAACAGAACATGGACCTGAGATAACTCATGAAAATTAATTCAATAAATGTCTATAATGTTTCTCTCCCCTTTGTTGCCGAATTTGCTCATTCCTTAAGAAAAAGATTATCTGCTAAAAACATTCTTGTTGAAATAGTGGCTGACAATGGAACAGTAAAGGGTTATGGCGAGGGAGCGCCCCGAACATATGTTACCGGGGAATCACAGGAAAGTGCTGTCACAGGGATAAAAAAAATTATTAAAAATCAAAATTTCCCATGGGAAATTAATGATGTCTCCAGAATATGGGATTTTATCGAAAGTCTTCCTGATACTAAAGAGTGCAATGTCGGGATATGCGCACTTGAGAACGCACTTCTTGATGCCTTAGGAAAAAAACATAAAAAAGCTATTAGTGATTTTTTTTCTCCTCATTCTGGAGTTGATCATATTTTTTACGGCGGAGCTGTTATGCTTGCGTCAAAACTGAAAATGATAGAAGTTTGCCGTCTCTTTAAAAAAATAAATATTAATAAATTGAAATTAAAAATGGGGAAAAATTTTGAACAGAATAGAAACGCATTTAAAGCTGTGAGACAGGTATTTGGAGACGATTATGACCTTAAGGTTGATGTAAATATGGCCTGGGATTTTGAGCTTGCTCTGGAGAATCTCCCTCTTTTACAGGAATATAATGTTAAAGTTTTGGAGCAGCCGATGATGCCTGATGATCCAGATATTGCCGAATTTGCGGAAATTTTGAAAGAAAATGATATAGTTCTTATGGCAGATGAATCTGCATGTTGTATGGCAGATATTAAGAAGCTTGTATCAGATGGCCATTATAAAATGGTCAATGTCAGGTTATCCAAATGCGGAGGGTTTAGGAGGTCTCTTGAGATTATAGATTATCTCCTTGACAATAATATATCTTTTCAAATTGCAGCCCATCTTGGCGAGTCAGGTTTTCTGTCTGCTGCGGGAAGGACATTGGGTTTTTTATGTGAAGATTCGGTTTATTATGATGGTTCTTATGACGAATACTTGTTAAAGGAGAATCTGACTAAAGAGAATGTTACATTTGGTATCGGTGGAAAGGCAGCACCCCTTGCCGATCCGGGCCTTGGAGTAGAACTGAGCAATGAAAGTCTTCAGCGTCTTGGGGAACTTGCATTAAGTATTGAAAGATGAGTGTTTATCAGATTTGAAATTGATCCAGAGAGGATTTCTTTCCTCTAGATCATATAACTAAGGATGATGAATTTATCTGTTTGTAACTGAAAATATATTGGAAAAGGAGATTGGTACAGATAAAATGACTTTATAGTCGCATTAATGGTCCATCAGCATGTGGCTTCAGTACCATCAGTCTCTTTGCTATTAATAAAATTCAGTTTTCCATTTTCCATTTTCATTAGTCCTCTTTATATAATGTAAAGATATTATATAGAGAATCAATGCAAAAGCTATCAGACAACCTCTCTTTTTTTTGTAGGATTTTCGGATAATTCAATGTAAGAATTTTCTTACAGGATTTTTTTTAAATTAGGCTTGTAATCTACAGAAGACAGGAGTGATTAAAAAAATTCTATGGAAAAAGAGACCAGCTGTATAAATTCAAGAGCCATTATTGAATATGCCAGGCATTTTAATAATGGGGAGATTTCTTTTCTTTTGGGAGATCTTGATCCAGCGATTGATGCTTTGGCAGATCCTGAGAAATATTTATGTGATCCCAATAATTGGATTTCGTGCACTATAGCTTCAATATTGTATAAGCGAGCAAGGTTAATTTTTAATGATGAAGGGGTTGCATTTAAGATTGCAAAGCATTCAATTGAAAATACTGCTTTGGGGTATGGTCAGAGGATACTTATTAAGTCATTTTGGTCATATAAAAGGGCGCTTAGAAATGTTCAAAAATTAAATGATAAATGGAACAGAAATAAAAGGGTAGAACTCGTGGTATTTGAGGGAAACAGATCAATTATTCGCCTGCATTGGAATCCTCAAATGAATTCATCCAAAGATATCTGCCTTTACAATAAAGGAGCTTATACATTTTTCCCTGCTGTTTGGGGAGGGAAACCTCTTGATGTTAAAGAGGTATGTTGCTATTTTGAAGGAGCACCATATTGTGAATATCATTTAAAATTTCCAGTTAGAAATAGATGGCATGAAATTATTTCCCGGTTTTTTACTTCAAGATCTGTTCTTGAAGAAACTATTGAAGAAATGGAGACAGATAAAAGAGTAATTGATGAAAAGTACGAAGAAGTAAACAGGCTTAATGAAAAGTTGTACAAAAAATATAATGAAGTAAACTATCTCAACGATGAGTTGAAGCAGAAAGTAAATCAGTTGCAGGCCATACATAATACGGGTAAGGCTATTCTCTCAGTTCTTGATCTGGACCAACTCCTGGCAATCATCATGAACACTTTATCAAATATCTGCAAGGTTGACCGTTCGATAATCATGTTAATTGATAAGCAGGAAGAGTACCTTGTATATCTGTATGGTATTGGCATTAGTGAAGATACACGGGAAAACATTAAAGACTATAAAATTCCGCTGGATCGTGTGAATAACATCCTGGTAAGGGTTATTAATAAAGGTCATTCTGAGTATATTCCCGATGTAGGAAATTCCAACTTAAAAAAAGAGAATGAGTTGTTAAAGAAGGCTGATTTCTCTGCTGTTTATGTAGTGCCATTAACAACAGGATCAAGAGTGATCGGGGTTATTGCGGCAGACGCGGTTAAGGGGAATGAAATTTCCAGGGAGACTAGAGAGACTCTTGAGGTTTTCGCTCCCCAGATTGCTATTGCAATAGCCAATGCGGCGTTATACCAGGAGTTGCAGGAACAGATGGAAGAGCTTAAGCAGTCTCAGGCATTGTTGAGCAGGGCTGATAAGCTTTCATATCTTGGTAATATGGCAGCGAGGCTTGCTCATGAGATAAAGAATCCGATGTGGGCCATACAGACATTTATCAGGATGGTGCCTGAAAATTTACATGATAAAGAGTTCATGGGCGCTTATTATAATATTGCTCTGGAAGAGACAAACAGGGTGAATGATCTGATTATGGAACTTCTTGATTTGGTCAAGACAAAGGAAACAAAGTTTGAATTATATGATATCCATGATCTGATAAACAAAATGGTGCTCCTTGTCTCACCCCAGAGCAAGGAGAAAGATATCGAGATTAAAACCAGATTTGATTCAAATATAAGGGAAATATTGCTTGATTCAGAAAAGATGAAGCAGGTGATATTAAATATTCTTGTAAATGGAATTGAAGCGGTTCCAGAGAGAGGGCTGATAGAGATCATAACTAGAAGGCATAATGGATCCCCAAATAGTGATAAGGTCATTGTTGAAATAAAAGATAATGGCAAGGGGATTCCCGCAGACATGATTAATCATATATTTGATCCCTATTTTACCACCAAACATAAAAGTGACTTACACAGCGGGGCAGGGCTTGGTCTTTTTGTATCTCATAAAAACATTGAGGAGCACGGGGGATGGCGCATGGCCGGGTATGCTATTCCAGACCATGTTTAATGACGTAATGAATAAGTTCCGCATTATTTTTAAAGCCTATTTTTCCCATAATGCGGCCCCGATATGTACTGATTGTCTTTATACTCAAAGACAAGTCTGATCCGATATCTGTGAGTGATTTTCCTGAGGCAATCATCTTCATAACCTGCAGTTCACGGTTGGAGAGTTTTTCATGTGGAGGCTCTTCAGTATCTCTCTCCAGGTCATAGGCGAGTTTTTCAGCTAAAGAAGATGTTATGTATTTTTCTCCTTTAGCCACTCTTTGGATCGCTATCAATAATTCATCCTGCGCCCTGTTTTTTGACAAATAACCTGCCGCACCTGATTTCAATGCACGTTTCGCATAATGTTCTTCAGGATGCATGCTAAGTATAAGAACAGGGATTTCAGGCTTATCATGTCTTATTTGGGCAAGGGTATCGAAACCATCTCTACCCGGCATGGAAATGTCCAGCAAAATCAGATCATAATCCTTTTCCCCTATTTTTATTAGGGCCTCATTTCCATTGCTGGCTTCATCTACTGATACAACGTCGACAGATTTTGACAGAATCTGTTTTAAACCCTCTCTGACAATGGGATGATCATCAGCAATCAGGATATTTTTCATATGGATTTTCTTTCTTTATTATGGAGTTTTTCTATTATTGTGGAATGATCTGAAATGGTGCGAGAGGGGGGAGTCGAACCCCCACACCGAAAGGCACTGGATCCTAAGTCCAGCGCGTCTACCAGTTCCGCCACTCTCGCGCATCGGACGTATTGTTATGATCTTTTTATAAATGTGTCAAGGGCTAATCTGTTGATTGAACTTTTGTTCAAATTCTCTTACAAAGCCCTTAATAAGCCCTTCATCTGCAAAACTGAAATACTTATTGTTCCCTATGATAACATGATCAAGGACCTGGATAGATAACAGGTGGGCGGAAAACACAAGGTCCCGGGTCAACTTTTTGTCCTCTGGCGATGGCGCTGAATTTCCTGAAGGGTGGTTATGGACAAATACCATTGCCGCAGCCCTATTCTCTAGGGCCTGGGTCACTACCTCCCTTGGATAAACCGCACTTCCCGTGAGGCTGCCGAGAAAGAGGTCCTGGTCCATAATCAGTTCATTCTGTCTGTTGAGGTAGAGAACTCTGAAAACCTCCCTTCTCAGATCCCGCATGGAATGAAACAGGTAATCAAAGATAGCCTTTGCGGAACTGAAGTAAGGCATTTTAGCCGCCCTGTCCCTCAGATATCTGCCAGCTGTCTGGTGTATAAGGTTGAGATAAAGGGCATTTTTTATACCAATGCCGTCTATTTTTTTAAGTTCATCGACAGACGCGGAAATTACACCAGATAGGCTGCCAAACTCCTTTAATGCCTGACGGGCAGGTATTTTTACAGCTTTACGGGGTGTCCCGATTGTAAGAAGAAATTCGACTACCTCTTCATCCGTGAATCTTTCAAGCCCGCCCTCTTCAAATTTTTCCCGTAGTCTCTGGCGGTGTCCCTTTCCTCTTTCTTGCAGGTCTTCTCGATTCATGTCATCTCCTGATGAAAAAGTTTCAGTCTACTTTTGTCTATAAGATGTTGAATTTCAAATGAAATCTATCATGATGAGAATGCGCAGTCAACGCGAAGAATGATAAAAATAAAATCTTTGTTTCGCGCCGTCTTCTTTGTTATAGTGCGACCTTCAGTCTTTGCAGGAAATTTTTAAAAAATAACAGGAGATTCTTCAATGAGGGGAATTTCGACAACACATCACGGATTATATCAGCTGCCTGTATATACCTGAATTTTGCATAAACAATATTGAAGGGTATCAAAGCAATATATTTAAGCGGTTACACAGCAATTTATTTGGATATAACTTATGACTCCGACTGCGGATTAGAAATACGAGTACTTCTCAAAAGGTGATTCAGCTTACATTTAAAAAAGCAGATTGAAAGAACTTAAGGGAGATGAGTCAGCAGAAATTAAAAGGATGCTTAAGGCATTGAAACAGTCTTTATAAAACAAATTCTTAAAACCTTGAATTTTTGACCGGTTTTCTCTCCACTGATCGGGAGTATAAATTTTTTTATAAATAGCTAAATTTTGACAAATTTTACATAATAGGACAGATTATGGATAGAATCAGAGTGCTTTCAGAAGACGTGGCAAATAAGATCGCAGCTGGTGAAGTTGTTGAAAGACCCGCCTCGGTGATAAGAGAGTTGCTCGACAACAGTCTTGATGCCGGTGCGGATCGCATAAATATCAAAATTGATGAAGGTGGGAAAAAATATATCCGTATCAATGACAACGGCCTTGGAATGAACAGGGATGATCTGCTCCTGTCCATTGAAAGGCATGCCACAAGCAAAATCCTATCAGAAGAGGACCTGTTTTCTATAAAGACCCTTGGGTTCAGAGGGGAGGCCCTTCCAAGCATTGCCTCAGTATCTCGGATGACAATTACCTCTCGTCTCAAAGATGATTTGGTTGCGCACCGGCTTGTGATTAATGGCGGGCAGTTGAAGTCCATTGATGAGGCTGGTAGTCCTGTTGGAACCAGTGTTGAGGTCAGAGACCTTTTTTTTAATGTGCCTGCACGCCGTAAATTTCTCAGAGCAGTAAAGACAGAAACAAATCATATTGTGGATGCGCTTTCAAGGATAGTGCTTCCTTATTCTAATATTCAATTAAGGCTGGATAGTTCCGGCAGGACACTTCTTAATCTACCTGCTTCAGAAAATGAGTTGAATCGTTTGTCTATATTGTTTGGACGTGATGTTGCCTCATCAATGATTGAAGCTTTTCTTGAGACAGACGGACTCAGTGTCAAGGCATTTCTTGCGCCTCCGGATATTAACAGGGCAAGGGGTGACCTGATATATACATATGTAAATAAGCGAAGCATCCGTGATCGACTGGTTACACGCGCAATTATTGACGGGTATGGCCAGCGACTCATGAAGGGACGCTATCCTCAGGCAGTTGTTTTTATGGAGATTGATCCTTCTCTAGTTGATGTCAATGTACACCCAACAAAACAGGAAGTCCGGTTTCACCAGAGTCGTCTCGTATTTCAGACACTGGTCGCGGCAATTGGAGGCGCATTTAAGGATCATTTTCAATCATTATCAGATATTAATTCAATACGGCCTGATGCTTTTCCTATAATTCGTCCTGGTCATTCGGCAGTATCCGAACCTGAATGGGAATATTCAGATAGCAGGAATCACCTGTCGGGTAAAACAGAAATTCCTATGGCCCGCAATACTCCTCCGGTAAGAGCTGCACAGGAACCTTATAAGGATTTTTCTCTCCATGACCATCCTTCTCAAGCATTTATCCGAGAGGTCCCTGAGGTAATAGGGCAGCTCAAGGATACCTATATATTATGTCAGACTTTCGATGGATTTTTCATTGTTGATCAGCACGCTGCCCATGAAAGGATTGTATATGAAACGCTCAAAAAATCTTTTGAATCCTCAAAAATTGAGGTCCAGCCATTTCTTATTCCTCAGAGGCTGGAGCTTTCAACAAAGGAGTCCAGAGTTGTCTTGAAAAATTTTGATCAGCTAATTGAGCTTGGTTTTGAGCTTGATCATTTTGGCGGAAATACGTTCCTTTTACGCTCCTTGCCTTCCATACTTTCTGATGTGAAGTGGGACAACTGTCTGCTTGATCTTATTCCTGCGTTTGGGGAAGGCAGCAATGTTTCAAAAGACAGTATGCTTGACAATATGTTGACAGTTATGGCCTGCCATGGCTCTATCAGGGCAGGTCAAAAGATGTCTCATATAGAGATGACAAGACTTTTGGAGCAGCTGGAACAAATTGACTTGTTTACTAATTGCCCCCATGGCAGACCTGTTTTCAGAAAGTTCAGTTTTTTTGAGATAGAGAAGATGTTTAAGAGAGTGATCTAAGTCACCCCCCTGAGATTTATGACAGACCGGAAACCCAAAATAATTGTGATTGTCGGGCCAACCGCATCAGGAAAGAGTTCCATTGCTGTTGATCTGGCCCTTGAATTTGATGGAGAGGTTGTAAATGCTGATTCCATGCAGGTTTATCGTTTTATGGATATTGGCACTGCCAAAATAAGGCAGGAGGAGATGAGAGGGATTCCTCATCATCTTATTGATGTAGTTGATCCTGATGAGGATTTTAATGCCTCTGAATATCGTTCACTTGCAGAGCCGAAGGTTCGAAAGATAAACGCTCAGAATAAAATTTGTTTTGTCACGGGAGGGACCGGACTTTATATAAAGGCCCTTTTGGGTGGACTTTTCGACTGCCCGCCCTCTGATCATGGAGTCAGAGAAAGGCTCTTTCTGGAATGGGATGATCTTGGCCAGGCTGCTCTTTATGAAAGGCTCAGGATGTGTGACCCTGAAGCTGCCTCTAATATCCATCCTAATAATCGTGTACGTGTCCTAAGGGCCCTTGAGGTGATTGAGCTTGTCGGCAAGCCCTTTTCGTCTCTTATTCAGGAACACGGCTTCAGAGATGCCCCTTTTGACAGCCTGAAACTCTGCCTGGATGTTGAACGTGAAGAGCTTTATAACAAGATAAATAGTCGAAGTCAGGCTATGATTGATGATGGCCTTGTTGAGGAGGTGAAAGGACTGTTTGAAAAGGGTTTTTCATCCGATTTGAAATCTATGAATTCCCTTGGATATAGGCATATATCAGAGTATCTTCGCGGTGAGTACGGACTGGATAAGGCAATTGTTCAACTGCAGCAGGATACCAGAAAATATGCTAAAAGACAGCTTACCTGGTTCAGGGCTGATCCGGATATGGTATGGATGAGTCCTGAGGATAGAGATGGTATCAGGGAAAAAATCAGGCAATTTTTATCAGATTCAACTGTTTGAATATATTCCTGAATGTAATTTTTAGAGAGGATAAAGATGGCACTCTGATGCGGCCTTTATTGTTATTTGGTTTACTTATTACCATATGATACGAAAATATTGCTCGGGATTATTGCCTGAATCTTGCACTAATACAACTTCTTGACAGTGAGACGTTTCAATCCATAGTAGATAGTTGGTGCAAACTTCAGAAAATGAACCTATAATTATAATTTGTGTGCCTGAATCCGATCACGCGGTTCAATATTGTTTAGGAGATAATTTTATATATGATTAATAGGATATTCAATAAGACATACACTGGGAGAGTTCTGGTACTGGTTCTGGTTTATGCCCTTTTTTTTCAAGTCTTTTATGCATATGCAAAGGTAGATCAGGACGATATTATTGTTATTGGCTCGGGAAGGATTATAAAAGGTAATGTTGCGTCTGCCAGAAATGATGCTATCTCTGAGGCAATAGTAAAAGGTGTTGAAGAATATCTGGTAATGTATTTCGGCAGTGAGGAGATTGTCAGTAACTTTTCGAAGCTAATTAGTGAAGTTATTCCAAGCGCAAAAGACATTGTTGAGAATTTTTACATCCTGGCAGAGGAACAGGCATCGTCAAAATTTACAGTACTTGCCCGTATAAAGGTAAATGAGCAGATGATGGAGGAGATTTTAAAGGAAATTGGGCTGTTATCCATTAACAGACCGTCCAAAAAAGTTCTTTTTATGGTCTCTCAAAAAATAGACTCACAATTTGGAGGGACAGAGATCTCCTACTGGTGGAAAGATCCTGAAGGCAATATAGGGCTTACTGAAACAGACCTGGCCCTTCACAGATTATTCGAGGATTATGGGTTCATATCTGTAAACAGGTTAAGGAGTCTGCCGGAATATGAGTATTCTCAGGGTATGAAGAATTTTAATCTGTTCGATGAGGATGCCTTAAAGTGGGGCATGCTTTTCTCTTGTGACATGGTTGTTCTCGGCAAATGTGAGGTTTCGGGGCAGGAGTTTGTCAATGTTGTCCTTAAGGTAATGGATGTTGAGACAGGTGAGGTCCTTTCCGCTGTTAATCAGTCTGAGAATATCCCAAAGGAGGAGCATCCTGCAAATCAGCCGGTTTTACTGATGAGGAGTCTGGTCGATCGGTCTGCTATGGAACTGTTGCCTGAGCTTGTAAAGACAATTGAGTTTAAAGAGACTGTTGGCAGTAATATAATTATTCAGCTTAACGGATTGGCCAGTTTTAGACAGTACAGGGTGTTCAGAGATTTTCTTCTGAATGAGATTAATGGTGTGAAATCCATAACTCAGACCAGGGTTATGGATAGTTCAATATCTATTCAAGTAAATTATGTGGGTGAAAGGGATAAGTTTCAGGATATTATACTAAGGCACAGTAGATTCCCTTTCAGGGCAGATGTGAGCCGTACTGATTTGGGCGGGATTGTCTTTGATATAAAGTCATTTTTTGACAACTGATATTTTGCTGTAAAAGTGAAAAGGATTATTCTGCCAAATTCAGGATTGTTACTGATGTATCCATCCTGAGATGGGTATTATTACTTGCCAAATTCAGGATTGTTACTGATGTATCCATCCTGAGATGGGGTATTATTACTTGACATAAACCTATTGAACTGGTAATCACAATCACTGTTTTAGGCGCGTAGCTCAGGGGGAGAGCACTACCCTGACACGGTAGGGGTCATGGGTTCAAATCCCATCGTGCCTACCATAGAAATATCAAGAATTTAGGCCGTTTGGAAACGGCCTATTTTTTTAGGAAATTTCTTTAAAACGATCAGATTATTAAACAGATATTTGTTTCAGAACATATCCGGGAGAGAATTTCTTCATCTGTTTAAAGGGATATTTTTTTCTGAGAAAAATATTCAAAAAAACCTTGATTTTATAAGAATATGCAGTTATTACATATTGTTTATTTAAAAATAGGACAACTGTATTGTTTGAGCTTGGGAAAAAAGTGTTATACAGTTGTTTGATTTTTTGAGATATATATGACAGATTATCAAATTCATTTGAAAGATCAACCTGTTCAGAAAGTTGAGGCAGACTCGCTTTCCGGGCTTGCGGCATTGGAAAACCTTAAGGTAAAAAGCCTGGATATGGTAGTTGCAATCAGGGTTAATGGCGGTACACGGGATCTTTCCGCTCCTGTAGATAAGGTTTCTAAACTGGAGCCTGTATATTTGGAAAGTGATGAGGGGCTTGAGATATTAAGACATAGCTGTTCTCATGTCATGGCAATGGCAGTGAAGGAGCTCTTTCCTGGTGTCAAGGTCACTATCGGCCCTGCAATCTATAATGGTTTTTATTATGATTTTGATTATGAGAGGCCTTTTAAGGATGATGATCTCCCAAAGATTGAACTAAAGATGCAGGAGATCATAAAGGCCAAACTTCCTTTTATCAGGGAGGAGATGGTGAGTAGCAAGGCCATCGAATATTTCAGGAATGCAGGGGAACATTACAAAGTAGAGCTTATTGAAGATCTGGGTGAGAGGGTAGTCTCCCTTTATACTCAGGGGAGTTTTACTGATCTCTGCCGGGGTCCCCATCTCAAATCCACAAAAAGTATCAAGGCATTCAAGTTGACCAAAATAGCTGGTGCCTACTGGCGGGGAGATGAGAACAGAACCATGCTGAGCCGAATTTATGGTGTGGCATTTGCAGATAAAAAGGCTTTGAAAAATTATTTCAAGAGGCTTGAAGAGGCCAAAAAGCGCGATCATGTAAAATTAGGCAAACAGCTGGGACTGTTCAGCACTCATGAAGAGATTGGTGCTGGAATGGTTGTCTGGCATCCCAAAGGAGGGATGCTTCGTTATCTGATTGAAGATTTTGAGATAAAGGAACACCTGAGACGCGGATATGAGATAGTCAGAGGTCCGGAAATCCTGAAGACAGATTTATGGCAGAAGTCAGGCCATTTTGATAATTATCGTGAGAACATGTATTTTACTGAGATTGATGAGCAGTCCTATGGCATTAAGCCTATGAACTGCCTCTCTCATATGCTTATATACAAGTCCGGCATAAAGAGTTATCGTGATCTTCCCAAAAGATATTTTGAGCTTGGAGTAGTCCATCGCCATGAGCGATCCGGGGTCTTGCATGGACTTACGAGGGTCAGGGAATTTACACAGGATGATGCCCATATCCTGTGCACACCTGACCAGCTTGACTCAGAGATAAAAGATGTTTTATCCTTTGTTGAAGATATAATGAAAGTCTTTCAGTTTGATTATGAGCTGGAGATAAGCACTCGTCCGGAAAAATCTATAGGATCAGACGAAGACTGGGAGCTTGCAACAAATGCCCTTATCAAGGCTGTAGAGGGTAATAATCTCGAATATGAAATAAATGAGGGTGATGGTGCTTTTTATGGACCAAAGATAGATGTAAAGCTGACAGATGCCCTTGATAGAAAGTGGCAGTGTGCCACTATCCAATGTGATTTAACGCTACCTGAGAGGTTTGATCTTTCTTATATAGATAGTGATGGCAAGAAACACCGTCCTGTTATGATCCACAGAGTGATATTGGGATCTTTGGAGAGATTTATCGGCGTGCTTATTGAGCACTATGCTGGAGCATTTCCTGTATGGCTTGCTCCTGTACAAGCCATAGTACTTACTGTAACAGATAGGGACAACAAGCGTGCTGAAGAGATTATTCATTATCTTACTGAGGCGAATATAAGAGTTGAGGCTGATTTTAGGAATGAAAAGCTTGGCCTGAAGGTAAGGGAAGCCCAGATACAGAAAATACCCTACATGCTGATTATTGGTGACAGGGAATCTGTAGAAGGTGGTGTTACTCCCAGACTGAGGAATGGTAAAAACCTTCCGCTCATGAGTGATAAGGAGTTTCTGGGTTTGATTAACGAAGAATGTATACATAGGAGGTAGCGGTTATAGCCAGCAAAAATGATGAAGTCAGGGTGAATAAGTTGATTCGTGTTTCAAAGGTCAGGTTGATATCAGGTGATGGTGAACAGCTTGGTATTATGACAACCCAGGAAGCCCTTGATGTGGCAAGCGATGAAGGACTTGACCTTGTGGAAGTAGCATCCAATGCTGATCCACCGGTCTGCAGGATCATGGACTATGGGAAGTATAAATACCAAGCCAGCAAGAAGGATCATGATTCTAGAAAAAAAGGTAAGGTGTTTCAGGTCAAAGAGATCAAGTTCAGGCCTCATACTGATGAGCACGACCTTGATTTTAAAATGAAAAATCTTAGAAAGTTTTTGGGGAAAAAATTCAGGGTTAAGCTGACAGTAACATTCAGGGGCAGAGAGAATGCATACAAAAATAAAGGTATGGAACTGCTTCAGAGGATTGCACATGAAATTGAGGATGAGGGAATAATAGATCAGCACCCCAAATATGAAGGCCGTAACCTGACCATGGTAATAGCACCCAAGTAGATTTTGATAATTAGATGAGGGGAACTGAAAAAGGCAGAATTAGACCATAGTGATTGACATTGAGGATTACATACCCTCGCAATATATTCAAGGCACGATATTGGTTGTGCAGAAATAAATGGAGGTTTTTTAAAATGCCAAAAATGAAGACTAACCGCGGTGCTGCCAAGAGATTCAAAACTACCGGTACCGGCAAGGTTGTGAGAAACAAGGCTTTTGCCAGCCATATTCTTACAAAAAAAACTACTAAAAGAAAAAGGAATTTGCGTAAGTCTGGAATTGTTGATCCTTCTAATATGGGTAATGTGAGCAGATTGATACCCTATAAATAAGGATATAAAAACGGATTGATGCTTCTTAAATGAATCTTTTCATGCGGCAACAGAATATTCTTGCTGTGTGAGAGATCGAGCAGGTAGAAATTTGATAAAAAAGAGGATTTAAAAATGCCAAGAGTTAAAAGAGGATTTAAAGCCAGACAGAGGAGAAACAAGGTCCTGAAGGCTGCTAAGGGCTTCAGAGGGGGGCAGAGCAAACTTTTTAAAACCGCTGCCATTGCAGTTGACAGGTCCAGGATGTATGCCTATAGGGACAGGAAAACTAAAAAACATGATTTCAGAAAACTCTGGATCATTAGGATTAATGCTGCAGCTCGTGAAAATGGTATTTCCTATAGCAGGTTCATAGGCGGTCTACAGAAGGCAGGTGTTGACCTTGACAGAAAAGTCCTTGCAGGGATGGCTGTTTATGATCCCGCAGGCTTTGCTCAGCTGGCTTCAGTAGCAAGTGAAAATTGCTAATAAAGAACAGACAGTAATGAAGTTATTAAGCCCCGTCTGGCTTGCCGGTCGGGGCTTATATGTAGATATTTACTGTAGAAGGGAATTGAATTCGGCTGATGAAAGCACAATTACTTGATCTAAAAGAGCGAGCCCTGTATGAACTTGACCAGATACTGGATGGGATTAACCTGGACAAATTCAGGATTACCTATTTAGGTAAAAAAGGTCTTATTACCTCTATGATGAAGCAATTAGGGAGTTTACCGCCTGAGGAAAGGCCAGGGATGGGCAAGTTGGCCAACCAAGTTAAGGCTGATCTGGAGACCCATATTGAACTGGCTCGCACCAAGATAGAATCTGCAGCTACTAATGATAAGGGGGGCTTTGATATTACTCTTTCCGGTCGCAGGCCTGAAAGGGGTCATCTCCATCCCATTAGTCAGGTAAACAGAGAGATTTGTCAGATCTTAACCAGGATGGGATTCCATATCGTCAAAGGGCCTAATGTTGAACTGGACTACTATAATTTTGAGGCCCTTAATATCCCAGTGGACCATCCTGCAAGGGATATGCAGGATACTTTTTATGTCTCTGACAAAGTTGTCCTGAGGA
>JAFDJA010000017.1 GCA_019307745.1 Deltaproteobacteria bacterium
ATGATACTTGTGTGCCATGATAGAGAATTTCTCAATCATCAAGTGGGCCTGGTTATCAGTATTGAGCCTGAAGGAATAAGGAGCTACGCTGGCAACTATGATGCCTATTTGCAGTCCCGTGAAGAAGAGGAGAAGACACTTGAGGCAAAGGCACGAAATCAGGAGTTAAAAATTAAAGAAGCAAAAAAATTTATAGAACGGTTTCGATATAAGGCCACAAAGGCGAGGCAGGCACAGAGTAAATTGAAATTGCTTGAAAAGATGGAGATGGTCAGGACTCATCAGAAAAATAAGACCATCCGTTTCTCTTTTCCGGAAGCTGCACGAAGTGGCAGGGTGGTAGCATCAATAAGGGGACTATCAAAGGGATATGGCAAAATTCCTCTATACAGAGGTGTGGATCTCACGGTAATGAGCGGCGAGCGAGTGGCCATTATCGGCACAAACGGTGCTGGAAAGACGACCCTTTTGAGAATAATTGCAAATGAGATACAAGCAGATCGGGGAGAAACCTCCCTGGGACATAATGTGGAGATCAGCTATTATGCTCAACACCATTCTGAGATGTTAAATCCGAACAGAACCATCCTGGAAGAGGTTTATCAAATAGTGCCACATGAGAGTATTAGCTTTGTAAGGGGTGTGTGCGGTGCCTTTCTTTTTTCCGGTGATGATGTGGACAAACCGATTAAGGTGCTTTCCGGAGGGGAGAAGGCCAGGGTATGCCTTGCAAGAATGCTTATAAAACCCGGGAATTTTCTTGTAATGGATGAGCCTACCAACCATCTGGACCTTAATTCATCAGAGATTCTGATAGATGCCCTTAGTGATTACAATGGCACCCTGTTGTTTGTCTCTCATAATCAGTCATTCATAAACAGGCTGGTTACAAAAGTGTGGGATATAAGGAGTGGTCAGATATTGGAATATCCCGGCACCCTGGAGGAGTACTATACCCATCTGAATGGGCAGGAGGTCGCAAGTGATGGAGAAAGTGGACGTGCAGCAGAAAAAATGGACGACCAAAACTATATTTTACATGAAAAGAGCAGGCAGGGCAGGAAAGAGAGGAAACGAGTGGAGGCTGAGAAAAGGAGCCTTGTTAATACTACCCTTAAGCCTATCCAGCTAAAGCTTTCAAAATTAGAGGAGGGGATAAGTAAACTTGAAAAAAGGGAAAAAGCGATCAGTGACTTGCTCGCTGATCCGGATTTTTTTAAGGACAAGGACAAAAGCCTTCCTCTTCTGGATGAATATGGAAAGGTCAAAAGAGACCTGGAAGATTCTATGGAAAAGTGGGAGCGGTTTCAGGAGGAGCTGGAGTCAGTCCAGGAAATGCTTGAGGCTCAGGATTCAGACTCCTGTTAATAATATATGATCCATGGCCCCAATAATGGGGCTACGATTTTTTACCCAAAACATATTGGACGGGCTGGAGCAAGATTCAGGTAATTCGAGAGATTATGAACAAGTCTATTCGGCCCTGATCATTGTCAGTAACATCTTAAATTTTTTGATTGCTGCCAGGGCATGGGGTTTATTGGCAGGCATTATGATCATGTCCCCTTGCTGCAAATGATTTGGCTCTCCTGAAATTTTGATTTCTACCTCACCATCAAGGACTTGAACCAGGGCATCAAACGGGGCGGTATGTTCACTAAGACCTTGTCCCTGATCAAAGGCAAAAAGGGTTACTGTACCTGTTTTTTTTTCGAGAATGGTCTTACTCACAACAGAGTCCTTCTGGTAATTAATCATATCCACCAGGGAACCGGGATTCAGGGCATTATTCATTTTTTTCTCCTTTATAATTTGTGGTTAATGGATATAGTATTCTTTTTTGTCTGTATCTGTCACTGTAAAACTGTAAAACAAATCAATCCCTAACCAGTTTACTTCTGTGAATAAAGTCATTAAGGACAGGTGTGCTGGAGAATAAGTTGTGTTGTTCATAATATTTGGATTGGAAATTTTTTTATTTCATTTTCGTGATTATTGACCCGGATAATGCTATAGAAATCTAATTGGGCTTGTCCCGGCAAGGCGGGATAAAGGTCGTTTGTTTGACAGCGCCTCGCCAGGATACCTTATTGAAAATTCAGTTAATATATATGACCGATCGCCTGAATACCAGACCATTTGTTGATTTCAGGATATCATATTGAATAATGATATGTCTTGCCATTTTTGTGATATGTTTTAATAATTTGCCTTGTTTGTGGCTCTGGTTTTATGTATTCTATAAAGTACAGTGAGCAATGACACATAAATTCAGCCTCTACTTGGTGTTCGCGCATCTTTTTGTTTACAAATGGTGCTCTGCGAAATATTATGAGCTGTAAATTGGTCCTTTTCAAGTGGATTAACTGTTTATTAGCTTAAGTAAAACCTGATCGCAATAGCCCTCCTGTGCAAACAGGATATAGAAAACCCCTATTGGATTAAATGCTATGATACAACATTTTAATATGGTAACCCGTTGGTACAACAGATGTATATTTAATCATCCTCTGCTCGTGATCATTGGTCTTATGATTATTATATCATTTCTGGGCTACAAGGCAAAAGACTTTAAGATTGACGCATCTGCTGAAACGCTTTTACTGGAGAATGATAAAGATTTACGTTATGCACGAGAGCTCAATTCCAGGTACGGAGTAAATGATTTTCTGATAATCGCCTACACGCCTCATGACGAGGATATTCTGTCGGACAGAACTCTTGAAAGTATTCGCAGCCTCCGGGACGAGCTAAGTGATCTTGCGGATGTAACCTCTGTGCTTACCATATTAGATGTGCCCTTACTGGAAAGTCCCCCTGTATCCTTTTCTGAGTTTTCTGATAATATCCCTGATTTAGAGTCTCCCGCTGTGGACAGAGATCTGGCCAAAATTGAGTTAAGGGAAAGTGAGTTTTACAGGGATCTGATTGTAAGCCAGGACATGAAAACCACTTCTCTAATCGTAAACCTGAAAATCAACGAGGCCTACAGGGATCTCCTGGAAAGACGTAATGCTTATCTGAAAAAGCAGGCGGATGGGGAATTGTCTCAACCGGAAGAAATTGAACTGGATAAGATTGGCCAGGAGATTCGTCAGCACCTGGATCTTTTGAACAAGACTCAGCATGAGAATATTTTGGCTATCCGGACAATTATGAACAAGTATCGTCCTCAGTCCGAGCTGTTTTTAGGCGGCATCAGCATGGTCCAGGATGACATGATCTCCTATATCAAGACAGACTTGAAGATGTTCGGTTTGGGAGTTTTTCTCCTTCTTGTTATTATGCTGGGAATCATTTTTAAAAGGATTCGCTGGATTGTGCTGCCTATGCTCTGCTGCTTTCTTTCAGTGCTGTCTATGATTGGTATTCTGGGGATGTTCGGTCTGGAAGTAACAGTGATTTCTTCAAATTTTGTATCCCTGCAACTGATCATTACGCTGGCGATTGTCATCCATTTAATTGTGCGCTATTGTGAATTTCTCGCAAAAAATCCCGAGCAGGATCAGCGTACACTCTTACAAAATACGGTCCGCACAAAATTTATACCCTGCCTGTATGCCGCATTGACAACCATCGCCGGATTCGGCTCCCTGCTGTTCTGTGATATCAAACCTGTAATACATTTCGGGTGGATGATGAGCGCTGGAATATTACTGTCTCTTCTGCTCACATTTGTGCTTTTCCCAGCGGGGAGCATGCTGCTAAAAAAACAGAATCCATTGCCCATGCCTAAGGAGGGGCGGTTCTCATTAACCTCTTTTTTGGCCAGGTTCACTGAATCCAATGGGACATTGATTCTGGTTCTCACCGGAATATTTTCCGTATTGAGCATCATGGGAATATCAAGGCTTATTGTTGAAAACAGCTTTATTGACTACTTTAAGGATACCACTGAAATCTATCAGGGCATGAAGGTGATTGATCAAAAACTGGGAGGGACCACCCCGTTGGACGTGATCGTTCAATTTGAGGCCTCTGCCCTAATGGATTCCGGGGAGGCAGAAGCTGAGAATGATGAGTTCTTTGATCCCTTTGATGACATGGCAGAGGAAGATAATGGCAAATACTGGTTTTTAGATGACAGGATGGAGGTGGTTGAAAAGGTCCATGATTATCTGGAAGGCCTTCCGGAAACTGGCAAGGTCTTGTCTCTGGGGACGATGTTGAAGATAGGGCGTAAACTGAATAAAGGCAAGTCTCTGGACAGTCTTGATTTGGCTGTTCTTTATACTAAATTGCCTGACAGATTTCGAGGACTGATATTAACCCCTTATGTTAATATAGAGAATAATGAGGCCCGTTTTTCAATTCGTATTAAGGATTCTTTGAAATCATTAAAGAGGGACGCATTTCTGAAACAGATTAAGGACGATATGGTCAATAAGCTTAACTTGGAAAAGGACAAGGTGCATTTGGCTGGGACAATGGTTTTATACAATAATATGCTGCAGAGTCTTTTTTCATCTCAAATTAAGACTTTGGGCTTTGTCGCCCTGGCATTGATGCTCATGTTTTTGATACTTTTTCGTTCTGTTAAATTGGCACTGATTGCCCTTTTCCCTAATCTTTTCGCTGCTGGTATGGTTCTTGGTGTCATGGGATGGATGAATATCCCCCTTGATATGATGACCATAACCATAGCTGCAATTAGTATTGGAATCGCGGTTGATGATACTATCCACTATATTTACCGATTCAGAGAAGAGATTGAAAAGGATAGCGATTACTACAAGACCCTTCACCGATGTCATGGAAGCATTGGTCATGCCATGTATTATACATCAATCTCTATTATTATCGGGTTTTCAATACTTGTGTTTTCCAATTTTTGGCCGACGATTTATTTTGGTCTGTTTGCCGGGCTGGCAATGTTTATCGCATTGATTGCAGCCCTGACTCTGCTTCCTCAACTGCTTGTTTTATTCAAACCTTTTGGGCCCGATTTGACGAAGGTCTAGGAAATTCTAATCCTGATAAACCGGCAAACCGGAAATGGAAAGTTGGAAGTAAGAAGAGAGAAGTTAAACGCTTATACGGAGATTTATCTGGATATAGCAGGTACCTTATTTGTTATTATAAATTCAGGTCTTGAATAACATATAAATAAACGGCTGAAAGGTTTTTTCTTTCAGCTTTTTTGTTGCGCTCCTGCCAGAGGCATACGCGAAAGGTAGCAGGCTGAAGGGATTTTTCTCTCAGACTGTTATCAAGCCTATAGTCTGAATATAGGTCATTGTTGTCCCAGTATAACAATTAAGGCATTGGCACCGCATATTTCAGAAAAAGTTTTAAATGTTACCAAAAAATAATTTTTCTTGACGCATTGGGTGAGTTCAAATAGTATCTTTAGAAAATAAGCCTTTTCTTGCAGCAATAGCCGACTGTACTCCTTATAAAAGATAATTACCTCCCAAAGCCTGAATAGTCCTGCTGCCCTTAAGCATGATTTCAGAGGTCACGTCTGACCTGCAAAAAAACAGAATACCGATACTGAAGGATTTCCTGGTTAATATTCTGGATTTTCATCGATGTTGAGCGTTTTTTTCAGAAAGCGTCGATTGTCCTGTGGGCAGCGGTTCGGTCTCAAATAAAACCTTATTTTCAAAGGATTTGAGTCAACCTGGATTCAATCAATAAAAGGGGGCGAAAAATGCAAAAGGTCAGCAAGAATGTCTATGTTGAAACAGGATTTCGGGGATGCAATGTCGGTTTTGTGGTCACCAATGATGGTGTAGTAATGATTGACACGCCCCATGCGCCTGAAGATGCGGCGGCATGGCGGGAAGAGGTCTCAGGATTCGGTCCGGTTAGGTATCTGATCAATACCGAGCCCCATGGAGATCATTTTACAGGCAATTGTTTTTTTTCAGGCATTATAGTTGCCCATGAAGGGACAAGGGATGCGATCCTGGATATATCATCCGCTCCACGTGAACTTGTTAGGCTTCCTCCGGGGTGCAGCCTCCCTGAGGATTTCAGCTTTCGCGCGCCTGATATAACCTTTACCAGTAAGGTTACCCTGTATCTTGGTGATCATACTTTTCAGCTCATCAACCATCCGGGCCATACACCATATCAGGTGACAGTATATATCCCTGAAGAGAGGGTAGCTTTTACGTCGGATAACATTTTCTGCAGGGTTCAACCCTTTCTCAGGCAGGCACTCCCCTATGAGTGGCTTGACTCATTAAAGGCGTTGCAAAAACTGGACGTTGATGTGCTTGTTCCGGGTCATGGAGATGTATGCGACAAAGGTTACATTCCGGAGATGAGTGCCATAATAAGTGATTGGATAAATGCCGTGGATTCAGCCATAAAGAACGGTATGAGCCTTGAAAAGGCCCAGGACATGATATCCTTTCTAGACCGCTATCCCATGGAGGCTGGAGCTGAATCCATGGCTCAAGAGGTCCAGCGTATGAATGTGCGCAGGCTTTATGAGGTCCTATTGGATAGTGAAAGATAAAAGATGACAAAACTGTGCGGGATGCGAAGTTATTTGGAGATTTTAAAGATGGATGAATGGTCCAATTAATAGTCCTCTCTGTCATCCTCCACACAGTAATTATTAGCACCTCTGATGTGCCGGGTATGAAAAATCACTATCTGTAAGTTGTTTTGTTCAGTAGGTGTGAAATTATAAACTTTTTTGGGATTAAAATATATAAATGGCAAATAAAGGGATTAAAAAAATAGACAATACTAATCAAAAAGAAAAAAAGTTATCTCTAAAGGATAGAGATTGGACAAAAGGGAATGTAGTCCTAAGTGTCCTATTGCTGTCCGGACCTCTGATGGTAACACAGGTCTTGAATATGATCGGTCAACCCATTGACATGTACTGGGTGGGAAAGCTTGGTACGACAGCAATGGCCGGAGTCAGTACTGGCGGTGCTCTTATAAGGATTATGATCACCGCTATGATGGGGCTTGGTGTGGGAATGAGGGCTATAATTGCCCGATTTGTGGGTGAGGGAGACCATGAAGGAGCCATTAGAGTGGCAATGCATGGCTTTATTGCCGGGGGTATATATACTCTTCTTGTTGTGACTGTTGGGGTTCTGTTTGCAAGACCTGCTTTGACCCTGCTGGGAGTTGAGCCGGATGTTATTGCGGAAGGAGTACCATATGTGCGCATCATGTCGATAGGGATGGCCATAATGACCTTTCGTATGATTTGTGAGGGTGTCATGCAGGCCTCAGGAGACGCAACCACTCCTTTAAAAATCTCTATTTTTTTTCGTGTGACCCATTTTATTCTTGATCCCCTGCTCATTCTGGGCGTGTGGATATTCCCCAGGATGGGTGTGAGTGGAGCTGCATTAACAAACGTCTTGGCCCAGAGTTTTGGACTGATGTTAGGAATATGGATCCTTTTTTCAGGACGGACACGCCTGAAGCTCGTATTTACAGGTTTTTATTTTGATTTTGATATTATGTGGCGCATTATTAAAGTTGGATTTCCTTTTGTGATTATTGGTATGCAAATGTCTATTCAGCACCTGACAATGATGAAGATGGTGGTTCCTTTCGGGACTGTCGCAGTCGCAGCCCATGCCTCAGTAGGGACTAATATAGATATGTTTCTTATTATGATGATTATGGGTCTGGGACTTGGGTCCGGTGTCATGGCAGGTCAGAATATTGGTGCAGGCAAACCGGAAAGAGCACGAAAGGCCGCCTGGGCAGCATTAGGTTTTTCTGAGATAATCTGTTTTCTTTATGCAGGATTTGTGTTTTTCTATGCAGAATATATCGTGAGTGCAATTAATAATGACCCCCAGCTTGTGGAGCTGGCAAGCAGCTTTTTGCGAATAACCTGCGTTGGGTATCTCGCAGCTGGATTTATAGCAGTCTTGAAACACACTATTGCCGGCGCCGGGGATACAGTACCTGCCATGATCGTTGAGCTGGGACACATGTGGGTAGTAATGGTTCCTTTGGCATATTTTCTTTCACATAAGACCGGACTTGGGATGTTTGGAATCAGATGGGCTGTTGTGGTTGGGGTATATGTCGGTGCCTTGGGATATTATATCTATTTTCGAACAGGAAAGTGGCAATTTAAAAAGGTGTAGTTACAGTCAGTCAAGGCGTGTAGGAATGGATTTGGAAACCATGTGGCGTGAATCACGACTATGGGAAAAATCTCACCTGTGTACCTCTAAGGAGGGGCGTTGACGGCATTTTTGTTTTGTTTCGACAGCATGTTTATTTTTTGACAGGGACCAGGAATGGTATTATCATTACTGATGGCTGTGGCGATATTTGGATTTTTCATAGCCTTAACCTGTTTTCTAAGTACTGACAATTTGATAATATTGTATAATTTTTCTGCTGAAAAGGAAACGGAGTCCCGTCAATTGTTAGTCAGCAATGTATATGCATCATTAACAAAGAATCATTTAAAATGACAGAAAACAAAGACTATAAGACGCTGAACAAGAGGAACATGGAGCAGGAGAAGGAGCTTCATGAACTTAAACAGGCAAACAAAGCGCTCAGAGAGAGTGAGGAAAAGTACCGGATGCTGTTTGATCACGCCGGGTTTTCTATTGTCCTTATTGATGCTGATACCGGGAAGAGGCTGGAGTTCAACCGGATGGCCCATGAATCCAGGGGGTATACATTTGAAGAGTATCAGGACATCGTTCCATCTGATATTGAGGAAAAAGAAAGTCCCAATGAGACTGTGAGGCATATAAAAAGGATAATTAATAAGGGGGAGGACACCTTTGAGACAAAACACAGGACAAAGGATGGTGAGATCCGGGATATACTGACAAGTGCGGTGGCAGTTCGTATTAACGGCAAACACCTCATCCAGAATATCAGTCATGATATTACAGAGCGTAAACGCGCAGAAGAGGCCCTGAAGGAGAGGGAGTTTGAACTGGAGATTAAGACGGAAAGCCTTGAGGAGATGAACGCAGCCTTAAAGGTCCTTTTGCGGCAGAGGGAGGAAGACAGGATAGAGCTGGAGGAGAAGGTGTCTCTGAATGTGAGAGAGCTGGTCCTCCCAAATCTTGACAAGCTGAAAAAGACAAAGCTGGATGAACGTCAGACTGCCTATGTGGAGATCTTGGAATCCAATCTAAATGATATTACGTCTCCTCTTATACGCAGGCTCTCCTTTAAATATTTGAATTTGACACCTAAAGAGATCCAGGTAGCCAACCTTGTAAAGCAGGGGAGGACTACAAAAGAGATTGCGGAACTCCTGAATCTCGCCAAGAAGACCATTGATTTTCATCGGGAAAATATCAGGAAAAAACTGGAGATCAACAATAAAAAAGCCAATCTCAGGTCACACCTGCTGTCTATGGAGTAGTACCTGGTTTTTGCCGGTATTAAATGAGAGGCCAACCAGTATTGACCCATAGTGTTGGTTATGGTCATTTATTCCTTTGAATACTTTATAATTAGGTGTATACCTGTTACCTTATTGTATCTGGATTTTTTTTGCGCAGCAGTGGTTAACAGTATGATATTTTAGAAAAATGAAGTCTCAATTTTGTGAGGAGAAATATGTCAATGAATACAGCAGAAGAGCATTATGAGGAAAAGTTTGAGTTTGAGCTCTGGAAGATGATTAAGGAACGAGCTAATGAGAAAGACATCAGCTATCTTGATGCATCAAAAGAGGTTCTTCCTGAGTATATAAAGACAATAAGGTACAGGGATGATGAATTTGAGAGAACTGAGATTGAAAAAAGGCAGAAGGAGCTTGATGCTTTAGAATAAAGCTTATTAATTGTTAGAGAGACCATTTAAGAATTTTGGAAATGGGATTCAGGATTCTGAGAATATCAATCCTGAAGATCTTTAAATAGTAAGTATTTCAGTATAAACAGGGTTTGCAAGTTTACATGGATATAAGGAGGATATTATGGGAAAAGATTTGGCAGGTGAACATTATGAGGAGAAGTTTGAGTTTGAACTATGGAAGATGATCCGGGAACATGCTGAGAAAAACGACCTCTGCTATCTGGATGCGGCCATAGAAGTAATACCTGAATACGGCAAGGGCGTCAGGTTCTACGATGATGAGTTTGAAGAAAAGCTTCGTCAGAACAGGAAACAGGAGCTTGCCGCGCAGAAGGAAGAGGGCATTAAAAAGGGCTATATACATACGCCGGATCATAGGAGGAATATATGACAATAGAAAAGTTTGCAGATAAGGTAATAGAAACCGATGTACTTGTAATCGGTGGTGGTATTGCCGGCTGTCCTGTTGCGTATAAAGCTGCGGAGCACGGGCTCAGTGTTACGCTGCTGGATAAATCAAATGTTGCAAGAAGTGGCAGTTCCGCTGTCGGTATTGACCATTATGGTGGTGCCTATGAGCGTGGAATGTCTCCTCAGGAGTTCTGGGACGAGTGGAACAGGCTTGGTTATGATAAGGCCTGGTATTTTGGTGGCCCTTTTTCCGATCATTCAAGGCTCTACAGGCTCTATGCTAATGGTATGTGGGCCATAGAAGAGCTGGAAAAGATGGGCGTAAATATGAGATGGTATGATGGGAAACTGCGTTATATCAAGTCTGTCAGAGATTACCCGTTCCTGAGAATTCAGTGGTATAGATGCAAGCCGGAAATGGCAGCAGCTGTAAAGAAGATAGGCGTTAATGTCCTTCACAGGACTATGGCCATGGATCTTCTTACAAAAGATGGTCAGTGTATTGGTGCTACGGCCTATAATGGAAGAACCGGCGAATATGTGGTAATCAAGGCAAAGGCCACAGTTATGGCAACTGCGGCCTGCTCCCGTATATACAATCCGGAGACCCCGGTCTCATGGACATACAAGTTCCGTTATCACTGGTGTCCTGCTTCTGTTTCCGGCGATGGTTGGGCAATGGCATACAGGGCTGGTGCTGAGCTTGCTAATATGGAAATGACTGAGCGTGGTTACAGGTATCGTGATGATCTCTGTCTGTCACAGGGCAATAGAAACAACGAAGGCATCTCAGCCAATCAGTTTACATGGAATGGTGAGCCCATGTGGGGCAGGGACAGAAAGGATCTGGAAGATACTGCCAAGACACCTATCTATGTTGCACTGGACAACCTTCCAGAGGATTTCCACAAGAGGATTGAGCTTGCATATGTTGATGAGAGAATGATCTCATTCCCGATTGCGGAGAAGAGAGGTTTTAATCCAAGGACACATTGGTACGAACAGATGGATGACAGGCCTTTCCAGCTTCACGTAATGCCTGGTATCACAGCTGATAAGGATTTTAAGGCCACAATACCGGGGCTCTACGCTGCGGGCGACTGTATTGCGGGACAGCACGATGTCGCGAACGCTGCCACAAGTGGATTTCTGATAGGCGATCAGATGCCTGAGGCACTTAAGGATCTTGCGGATAAACAGATCAATATGGACCAGGTAGAGGCGGGAAGAGAAAGATTAACCATGCATAGTAATGCTCCTCAGGACACACCGCCTATGGAAGTTGAGGCTGCAATCAGGTATATCTGTGAAAGATATATAGGTACATTCAGGCAGGAAGGCAAGCTGTACGAAGGAATGAGGCGTCTTGCCTCTCTTAAGAGAGAGTTCCTGAGCCAGGTACATGCCTCTAACCCTCATTACATGGTCAGGGCTCTTGAGCTTCACAATCTATTTAATATGGCTGAAGTCCACATGAGCGCCTGTTTTGAGAGAAAAGAGTCTCGCGGTTTCCATAGGAGGGTTGATTTCCCGGAACAGGATCCCAAGTATGACGACCTTAATACTCACCATCAGCTTGTTGACGGTAAAACAAAGATCTCATGGAAGAAACCAGCACCACTGGATATGACATTGAAGGAGGACAGATAAGATGCCAGCAAAAATTGATTACAAGAAATGCATAGGTTGCAAGAAGTGCTATGACCTCTGCCCTATTGATGTGTTTACCATGGATAAACAAACCAATATGCCTGCAGCTACCTATAATGAAGAGTGCTGGCACTGCGGGATATGCTGGATGGAGTGTCCTAAGAGGGCGATAGATATTACATATCCTGCATCATTCTGGTAACAGATGATCCCATTGAGAAAAGGATTTTTCTTATTGTGCCTTTTACAGCCGCATAGGGATTTGAATCCTTTTTTTAATGGGGATTAGTAAGGTTTTTTTATGTAACAGGATTTCTTTCAGCAGTTAGACCTTTATTCCAATATGAAGGGTTCACAAATGGCTGTGTTTTTGAAGGGAATAGTGATCATTAGTAGTTGATAAAGTGTGTGGTATACCTGAAGTGTACCATACGCTTTTTTTTTGCCTTTTCAGTTCGGTTTTCCTTTGAGGATCATGATATTTTATAAAACGGGAGGGGTATTAATGGGGAAAGCATATCTTTTATGCCTGATTTTGGTGTCATTTTCTGTCTGTTTGTTCTTGGGATGTGACAACAGTAAAAAGGAATCTGACGAAATGGTGAACGGACACGAAGCCAAACAGGAAGTTCCCTCAGGAAATGTCAGGAACGGGGGAGTCTTTAAGATTGGATGGAGTTCTACGTCAAGTAAGTTTGGGGATCCGCTTGATCTTAGGGGGCCGGGAGCGGATTTTATGTCCATGGCGTGTCAGACCTTAATCGCCTATACGGATAAACCGGGAGTGTTTGAGCCCCTACTTGCTGAGAGCTGGGAACTTGCCCCGGATAAGACTTCGTATACATTTCATCTCCGCAAGGGAGTCAAATTTCATGACGGATCTCCTTTTAATGCGGAAGTGGTCAAATGGAATCATGAGAGGGTGCTTGTAAGCAATCGACCGACAATGCAGAGGATTAAGTCCATAGAGATCATTGACGACTACACAATCAAATATCATATTTCCGAGTGGGACAATACTGTGCTGAATGATTTCAGGGGAGGGGCCTCAATTATAATATCCAGGGTCGCTTTTGAGAAGAATGGGATAGAATGGGTTCTGACAAATCCCATAGGGACCGGTCCATTTATCCTTTATGATTATAAGCGGTCCTCATACCATAAATATAAAAGGAATAAGGATTACTGGCAAAAAGGCTTGCCATACCTTGATGGTGTAGAGATTCATTCGATCACCGATCCTATGACACAGCTCGCAGCGTTTAAAAAAGGCGAGATTCATGCCCTGAGAGAGATTGACGTGGTCATGGCAGAGGAGATTGAAAAATTGGGCAGCTATAATATTGAGTTTATTTCCGGAGGACATATGATCCTATGGTTTAATAATACGTCCAGGGAATCCTACATGTCTGACTTGCGGGTCAGAGAGGCATTGGAGTATGCGGTAAACAAGGAGGAGATAGCGCTTTCCCTTGGCAAGGGGTATGTTAATCCAATCTATGAGATCCTTTTTGGGGCGCATGCGGCCGGCAATCCGGGAACAACTCCGCGAAAATATGACCCTGATAAGGCAAGGAAGCTGCTTGATGAGGCGGGATGTCCTGCCAAGATGAAGATGACCCTTACGACAGTGACAAAGTTTTATACGGATTTTGTTGTTGCCCTGCAGGATGATCTGGCCAAGGTCGGTATTGAGCTTACAATAAACCGTCTCGAGCCCGCAACCTGGAGGGAGTCTGTGTTTAATCCTGTTGTGCCCAATCATCTTCTTTATGATCGTCAGCGCGGGGGAACCGCCTCTTTGCTTCAGATTATTAAAGAGGATTTTTACAGCTCTTCCATCTACTTTCCCGGTGTAAAGAGACCAGAGGTGTGGGATAAACTCATTACCAGGGCGTTAATGGCTGAGAACCCGGGTAAGATGATTGAGTATTTAGATGAAGTGGAAAGAAAGGGATATGAAGAGGCTATGTTTGTTCCCCTCTGGGATGCACCGGATATTGTAGTAACTGACTCTTCTGTAAAATTCGACAAATCGAAAAGAGGTTCTGTGTGGTACGCCGGTGGTAATCCTCTGCTCCGTATGGAGTATGTGTGGTTTGAGCCGTAGGATTCAGGAATAATTATTCGAATATGTGACTTATGAGTTGAACTGCATCGGATAGCCGGGGGGGATTCCCCCGGCCCTTTTCCTCCAAAAAAAATAAAAACCTGTTATGCCTTTTCCCCACATATCTTTTGTCCCGCATCAGCTAGCTTTTCTTATTTCCTGTTTGCTAAAATCCAACACCTCTGTTATTAACAGCCTATATCCTAGAGGAGGCCCCGAATATGCAAAAGAAACCAGATCTACAAGTAAGCTTCGTTGACAGGCCTGAAGTTTCAGAGACATTTGCAGACTCTATACGTTCAATCCACTTTGACGGTCAGACAATGAGAATGGAACTATGCACCACACGCCTGGATAGACCTGATCCTTCAATACCGCCAACCGCTATGCATTATCCTGTATGTCGCCTAGTTTTAACTCCCACAGCGACTATTGACCTTTTTAATAAACTTCAGCAGGTTATGGCCCATCTGGAAAAGAGCGGTGCTGTAAAAAAGGCGACCGTTGAATCAAAGACAATTCAGTAAACAATCTGCCCCTATGTCAGATGCTATTTCCGGAAATTTAGAGGTTCTTCAGGATTTTATTTGATGGTGGGGGAATAATTGTTGATTTTCCAGCCTACTATTTATAAGATAAAAATTTTGGTGTCGCATGGGGATATGTTGGACGTCGCCTGGTATTAGCCTTGGTGACAAATTATGTTCGTGTGATTTTTTTGAAAGCCTGCCCTGGATTTCTTGGGGTAATATTTAATGAAAATTTTTATTTGCTGGAGGTTTATAATGGCTAGAGATACAGCTGATGATCACTATGAATCAAAGTTTGAGTTTCCACTGTGGGAGCTTATCAGAGAATGTGCTGAAGAAAAGGATATCAGTTATCTTCAGGCTGTCAAGGAGGTTATGCCTGAGTATCAGAAACAGATACGGTATCGTGACGATGAATATGAACTGGCAGAGATAACAAAACGTGAAGACGAGTGGAGAGAAATGGCCAAGCGTCAGGGATAGAAACTATCAAGGAGGATGAAAATGACTTTAGAAAAAATTGCAAATCAGGTTGTTGATACTGATATGCTGGTAATCGGCGGTGGAATTGCCGGTGCTCCTGCTGCTGTAAAGGCTGCAGAATCTGGATTGAATGTTACATTAGTGGATAAATCAAAGGTTGACCGCAGTGGAAGCGCTGCCCAGGGTATCGACCATTATGCCGGAGCATTTCCAAAAGGGATGTCTCCCCAGGACTGGGTGGATGCCTGTATGAAGATTGGGAATGGGGGGTGGCGTGGACTCTATTATAATGCTGTGGGTTATATAGATATGACACTGCTCTACAGGCTGGCTGCCAATGGAATGTGGGCAATTGAAGAGCTGGACAGGATGGGCGTTACCATGCGATGGGATGATGGTGAGATTCGTCCTATCCGGTCAGTGCGAAAGATTCCTTTTATCAGGGTGCACTGGCAGAATGTTAAGCCTGAGCTTGCGGGAGCCCTTAAAAAGGCCGGAGTAAATGTCCTGAACAGGGTTATGATTGTTGACCTGCTGAAGGATAGCGCCGGTCGTGTTACGGGCGCTACCGCGATAAATACCCGGACAGGCGATTTTATTGTCATCAGGGCCAAGATAACAGTACTTGCAACAGCAGCGTGTTCACGTGTGTATAATCCTGAGACACCAATACCCGGGAAATATAAGTTCAGATATCACTGGTGCCCGGCATCAGTTTCCGGCGACGGATGGGGAATGGGCTTCAGGGCCGGTGCGGAGATGGCTAATATGGAGCAGGCAGGAAGAGGATTCAGACCCCGTGACGACTCGTGTTTTCCCATAGGAAACCAGAACAATGAAGGCAGCAGAGGGAAATACTTCACAGCGGACGGTGAAGAGTTCGCCATACCCAAGCCCCCTTTACTGGAAGAATTGGAAAGGACAGGAAGGGATCCCTTCTATGTAAGCATTCAGCATCTGTCCGATGACTTTCATAAGAGGGTTGAGGTGGATTATGTTGACGAGAGAATGATCTCCATGAAGATAGCCCAGGACAGAGGATTTGATCCAAGGACGCACTGGTTTGAGATGATTGACAACAGGCCTAATCAGCTCCACACGGAACCCGGAATTCAGACGAACGCCTATTTTGAGACCAATCTGCCGGGGCTTTACGCTATCGGTGACTGTGTGTCCGGTCAGCATGATGTGGCCAATGCGGCCACAGCAGGCTGTCTCATGGGTGAGGCAGCATCCGATTGTGTTAAGGGTGTGCCTGATCCTGCAGTTGACGAGGCTCAGGTGGAAATGCTGAAAGAGGCCACAATGCGTCCCTTGAACACCGGTGATGGAGAAGAACCCATGGAGCTGGAACTTACCATCAGGCATATCTGTAACCGTTATATCGGAACAGCCACAGGTGAGGGAAGGCTCAAAGAGGCGATAAGACGCCTAGACTCCATAAAACGAGAGTTTCTGAATAAGATGGTTGCCCAAAATCCTCATTATCTGATGAGGGCCTTGGAAGTGCGCAATCTCTTTGATGTGGCTGAGATGCATGCAAAGGCAACACTTGAAAGAAGAGAAACCCGGGATGCCCAGGTCAGGCTGGATTGCCCTGAGCCGGATCCCAAACTGGAAGGTATGATTCTTCATCAGAAATTGATGGATGGAGAGATCGTCCATGAATTCAGAATGTTACCCCCACTTGATATGACATTAAAGGAGGACAGATAAGATGCCGGCAAAGATTGATTACAAGAAATGCATAGGCTGCAAGAAGTGCTATGACCTATGCCCCATTGATGTGTTTACCATGGATGAACAAACCAATATGCCTGCAGCTACCTATAATGAAGAGTGCTGGCACTGCGGAATCTGCTGGATGGAGTGCCCTAAGAGGGCAATAGATATTACATATCCGGCTTCTTTTTGGTAAAAAGCAGATAATTTTTTTCTTCCTTATGAAAAAAACAAGCTTGTTTTGAGCCTCTGGCACCTGTTTGAAAAGGGAAGGCAGGTGTCAGTTTATTAATTAATTTATTTTTATTTGTTGGGGGATTTCCCGAAGGATAAATTCAGGTAGTCTGAAGACTGCAATTAAAAAGGAGGGGTAAAGAGATGAAAAAGATATCATTATTTTGCCTGTTTGTAGCAATAATCAGTATCTGCATGATTGCAGGATGCGACAATAGCAAGAAAGAGCCTGCAGTAGGCAGTGATGAGAAATCTACGGCACAGGCGGAGAAGGCAGGTAAGAGCAGATATGGGGGTGTTCTGAAGATCGGGTGGACTTCCACTTCAGCCAAGTTTGGAGACCCAACTGATCTGCGCGGCCCGGGCGCTATCTTCATGGGATACGCGGTGCAGGGCTTGATTGCCATAACTGCCAAACCTAATGTCTATGAACCTATGCTTGCCACCAGCTGGGAGCTGGCAGAGGACAGAAGGTCCTATACATTTAAACTGAGACAGGGTGTTAAATTTCATGATGGAAGTTCTTTTAATGCTCATGTAGTTAAGTGGAACCACCAAAGAGTAATTGATAGTGGCAGGCCAATCCTTGAGAGGGTATCATCCATTGAAGTTATTGATGACTACACCGTAAAGTACAACCTTTCAGACTGGGATAGCACCGTGATTTATGATTTTGCCCTTTCAGCGTGTTTTATCATCTCACAGGCAGCTACAGAGAAGAATGGTGTGGACTGGCTTGAAACCCATCTCGTAGGTACCGGCCCTTTTAAACTCAAAGATTATAAGAGGAGCACGCATCATATTTATGAAAGGTTTGATGATTACTGGGTAGAGGGCCTTCCTTATCTTGACGGCATTGAGTGCATTATGATGACCGATCCGATGACTCAGCTGGCCTCTTTAAAAAAAGGCGAAATAAATGCCCTTCGTGAAGTGGACATGATTATGGCAGAGGATATAGAGGCGCTTGGCGGCCATAATATAGAATCTGTCGCAGGTGGAAACATGATGATGTGGTATAATAATACGGATCCTGAATCCTGCTGGTCTGACAAGAGGATGCGGGAGGCGCTTGAATATGCCATAGACAAGGATGCCATTTGCAAAGCCCTGGGCAAGGGTTATGCGACTCCCATTAATGAGGTGCTTTTTGGAATTCATGCCGCAGGCGATCCTGAAACAACTCCTCGAAAATATGATCCGGAAAAGGCAAAACAACTCGTTGCCGAGGCAGGGTATCCTAATGGTCTGAAAGTATCCGTTTTTACTGTAACAAAATTCTATACGGATTTTGTGGTTGCTCTTCAAAATGACCTTGCTAAGGTTGGTATTGAGCTCTCAATCAATCGTCTGGAACCTGCGACATGGAGAGAGAAGACCTTTAGCATCCCTCTGCCCAGCACCTTGTTATATGACCGGGGGCGTGGTGGTGTAGCAAGAATGCTTCCAACCATTAAAGAGGATCTTGCGACAAAAGCGATCTTTTTCCCCGGTGTCACAAGACCTGATGGCTGGGATGAACTTCTTAACAAGGCATTGATGGAGCCTGATCCGGAAAAAATGGTGGATGTTGTGGAGGAGATGGAAAGAAAGGCTCACGGTGATGTATTGTTTGTGCCGCTCTGGACCGCTCCGGATATAATAGTAACCAAAGACAATGTCAAATGGGATAAAAACATCAGGGGATCAATATGGTTCATGGGGCAGGCGCCTGCTTCACGCCTTGAGTATGCCTGGTTGGATTAATTGATAAAAAAGAGATGGGGCCTGTGCTGGGTCCCATCTCTTTGTTTCTGTTTTAGCGGAGATAATAATGGTTAAAGAGATAAATGATATGACCCTGACACCGATAGGTGTTGTGAAAAATGAATTGACAGAAACCGGAAGGCGTGACTGTTCTGATGTAATCAGCGAGATAGTGATAGATAAGAAATTCAAAGACGGGCTCGCTCATATAGATGGTTTTTCCGATGTAACCGTTATCTACTGGATGCATATTGATAACTGGCCGGATGATCCCAAACCCCTTCAGACTCATCCACGTCATGACGATACTCTTCCGCTGGTCGGGGTTTTCAGTAATCGCTCACCAGACAGGCCGAACAGGTTCGGGATAAGTATTGCAAGAGTCATTGAGCTTAAGGAAAATGTGCTTAAGGTGAGCAGGCTTGATGCTATTAATGGCACGAAAATACTGGATATAAAACCATGGATGCCCAGGCTCGACAGTGTTTCTGATGCTGAGGTTGCATGGTGGGCAGTGGCAAAACCAGCAGATGATTGATGCCCTGTCCTGAATTTTAAAGAAATCTCTGATTGCCTAAATATTCCGGATCATTCAACTTGATTTGTATGATCCGGATATTTTTTAGTTGAATCCTCCGATGCCAGCAGGTCTGTTATCCATCATCCGCCTTGACATGCATCTGATCTACACACAGCTTTCAGATCATAAATACTCTTCAATAATTATCTTCGTACATTTATACAATAAGCCGAATTAAGAAATTATATGAATAGTCGCAGACGCACAAATATCTGTAAAAACAAACCGGACAAAATTGATGAATAGTGAGAAGAAAGTAGAAAAATATGAAGCCCCCTCAAATGGACATGACTGGACCAGAGGCAATCTGACCGGCAATCTTCTCCATCTTACATGGCCAATAATGATAAGTGACACGCTTAATACGATTGGCCCTACTATTGATTTGATTTTTATTGGGATGCTTGGGAGTGTTTCAGTCTCTGCCCAGGCCGGTATGGGCATTTCCGGGAATGTTTTCATGATAGTTGTCCTCTGTGGTATTGGTATAAATATGGGAATAAGGGCTGTAATCGGCCGTTATGTTGGTGCAGGCGGTCAGGATGATAAAATTAATCATGTAATGATGCAGGCAATTATCATAAATCTTATATATGGCGCTGGAATCGCGGTAATAGGAATTGTGCTGGCGAGACCAATCCTTGCCCTTTTCCGACTTGAACCTGATGTGCTTAATTTTGGTGTGGCTTATATGCGTATAGTATTTATAGGAGCAATTCCAATGGCTTTGCATATGATGTGCGAGGCATTTATGCAGGCTTCGGGGGACACTATCAGGCCTATGATATTAAGCGCTATAATGAGAGTGGTTCATGTGGCAACTGTGCCGGTTTTTGTGTTAGGTGTTCTGACGTTTCCTGGTATGGGGGTGAAAGGTGCGGCTACGGCCCAGGTTTTATCTCTATTTTGCGGCTCTCTTGTTGGATTGTGGTTTGTATTTACCGGCAGATCAATGCAAAAGGTGAGTTTGAAAAAATGCAGTGTTGATATTAAAACCACATGGCATATTTTACGGATCGGCCTTCCTGCCATGGTAATGTTTGGACAGAGGGGTTTTGCGCGTCTGGTTCTAATGGGGCTGATTGTTCCTTTTGGCACCCTGGCAGTAACAAGCTGGGCAATTTTACAAAGAATTGAGCTCTTTGTGACCATGCCGGTTTTTGGTTTTGGAAGAGCTTCAGGAGTACTTGTTTGTCAGAATCTTGGAGCAGGACAGCCTGAGCGTGCGGCTAAAAGCGCGTGGATAGCTGTTGGATTGTCAGCAATTTGCCTGTTAATTTCTACCATAGCAATGTTTTTATGGCCTGAATTAATTATTCGCGTATTTAACAGAGATCCGGAATTAATTATTGTTGGCAGTGTGTATTTGCAGATTTTTCTTATTTCATTTTTATTTATCAGCCTTGATGTAGTGCTGATTAATTCCCTGACAAGTGCGGGAGATACTTTAGTTCCTATGCTAATAACCTTGGCCAGGATGTGGATTATCTCAATTCCTCTTGGAGTAGTATTGTCAAAATATACAGGTCTTGGCGGCTATGGTGTTGTTTGGGGACTGGTTACAGGTATGATCATGGGGTCGATTGCCTGTGCGATTTATTTTCAGTCAGGGAGGTGGAAGAGAAAAAAGCTCTAGAAAAAGAAGAAAGTCCTTGTTATAAAAAGGATTGTCCCCGCGAATCGAAATATTTACCTGATTATAAGCAGAAAACGGACTGCTTCTTCATTGTGCCAGGCAATGTGGAATTTTCAATCGAGAAATCGAAATAGATATCATGGTCTCATTCAGAGATATCCCTCAATTATTGGGCGGAGAGCACATGACAAAGCTGTCCGGCATATCTTCGTTTTCAAAGACCAGGATAGAATACTTCCGTACAACCTGGACAAATGGTATGGGTAATTTCAGTATCTGTATTTTTTGTTATATATACATCAAGCGGCCACCACTTACCATGTTCATCACGGATTCTCTTGCAACCACTGCATATCGGTAAGAGTCCCCTTAAGACCTTATTTTCTTTCAGCAGCGACTCTTTTTCTGCCAGAGCTTTCCCGAGGTTTTGTATTAGCTCATTCTGCTTTTGGTCAGCATTTTTACGTTCATTAATGTTTCTGGTTACACCTATAATTTTGAGAGGATGACCATTCTCCTTATATAACTTTGCTTTGGTTTCAATCCAATAGATACTCCCATCCTTATGGATTAATTCCAGTTCTAATGTCCGGTTAGCTTTTACTCCCTGTTTGAATCTCTTTAAGTCCTCGGCTAACACTTTTTTAACTTTCTGAAAGGATTCAGGTGTCAGCCTGTCTTTTACGCTTGAGTTTATATATTCATCTGCTGTATAACCACTTATTCTTTCAACAGAGGGAGTAATAAAATCATACTTAAGAGTTTTCGCGTCTACAACCCATATGGCGTCTAACAGATTGTCCGCAATAAAATTGTTTCTTTGCTCTAACTCTTTAATTTTTTCTTTTACTTTCTGGGTCATGGCATATATTCCTTCAGTGGATGGTTCTCTCAAAAATCACTCGGTTGACTTTCCGGTTGATCAAAACACAATAATATCACATGTCATCTAACACTTTCCTAATAATCTGAGCTATCTCATATTTTAAAATCGGTTTCATGGCCAAGGCCCGAATGCCCATACTCAGTGCCTTCTGTTTGGTAATCATGGCACTGAACCCTGTACATAGAATAACGGGTATATCAGGCCGAATAGCGATCAGTTTTTCGGTAAGGTAATCGCCTGTCATGTTCGGCATAGTCATGTCTGTAATAACAAGATCAAATTTATCAGGCTTGGTCTTAAAAAGTTCTAAGGCTTCAAGGCTACTAGTCCTGGTGGTTATTTCATACCCCAAGGATTCAAGTAATTGTTTCCCCATCTTTATTAAGGGCGGTTCATCGTCAATAAAAAGGATATGTTCTGTCCCTTTGGGAACAAATTTTTCCTCTTTTTTCTTCATTTCTATTCTTCTTTCAATAATAGGCAATATAACTTTAAAACTGGAGCCTTTCCCCTGCTCGCTATAGGCATAGATTGTACCTCCAAAGCTATTAACAATGCCGTGGACAACCGAAAGGCCAAGGCCGGTTCCTCCCCCTTTTCCTTTTGTGGTGAAAAAAGGATCAAAGATCTGATTCAGTACCCTGGGTGTCATACCTTGACCGGTATCACTCACCGTCAAAACAATATAAGTGCCGGGCTTTAAATCAGGATGAGTGACTATATAATCGGAATCAATTTCTACATTTTCAAGGCTTACTTTCAATATACCGCCTTTTCCCTGCATAGCATAGCCTGCGTTGGTACAGAGATTCATCAATATCTGATGGATTTGAGTCGGATCACCCATTACAAGAGAAGCACTCTTGACGTCCTGCTTGATATCAATAGTTGTGGGTAAGGATGCTCTAAGGAGTTTAAGTGCCTCCCTGACAAGGATATTTACTTGAACCGGCTTCAGTTCCTGTTCAGCTTGGCGACTGAAAGTGAGAATCTGCAGTACAAGACCCTTTGCCCGTTCTCCCGCTTTTAGAACTTCCTCCAAGTTTGCTTGAAGTTTAGAACCTTCTTGAGCATCCAGCATGGATATTTCTGTGAAACCGATAATGGCGGCGAGAATATTGTTAAAATCGTGTGCAATACCTCCGGATAAGGTTCCAATGGATTCCATTTTTTGGGACTGATGGAGTTGGCGTTCAAGTTTTTTTCTTTCAGTGATATCAGTAACACTCATCCTTATTCCAACAATATTCCCTTTATTATTTATGGGAGAAGCATGAACAAGGGCTAATAATTCCGAACCATCTTTCCTGAACAACCTGTATTCAGAGGCATCTAAATATTCACCACGGACGATCCTCTCAAGGCGTTTGTACATTTTCTCTTTGCTTTCAGGATGAATAATATCTTCTATATTAATCCCCTGTTCGAAGTCGGTCTGCGAAAGGCCAAAAATTTTTAGTCCGATATTGTTAACATAAGTTACATTCCTGTTCATATCCATCTCGCAGATGATAGTGGGCAACAAGTCAGCAATCTCTCTAAAACGTCTTTCGCTATGACTAAGTGCCTCCTCGGCCTGCTTGCGCTCAAGTATTTCCTTTTCTAACCGGCGCTTTGCTGCCGCCAGGTCGATAGTGCGTTCCTTGACCTTTTCCTCGAGGTCGTCATACGCTGTTTTCAACTCATCTTCCATACGCTTTTTTTCAGTGATGTCACGGGCTACGGAGAAAGTAATGCCCTTTTCAGGATCAGGCGAGGAGGTCCATGCAAGCCACTTGTATGAACCATCTTTACAGCGATAGCGGTTCTCAAAGTATAATGTACACATTCCCTGAAAGAGTTTTTCACCTTCTGCCAGGGTAGAAGCTATGTCGTCGGGGTGAATAAAGTCTGTGTATGGTTTCCCCAGAAGCTCTTCTTTTTTAAACCCCAGGGTTGTTTCCCAAGCTTGATTTACAAATCTGAAACACCCATCTATATCCGCTATACTGAGCATATCAATCGTGATATTGAAAAGGCGGATTAGTTCCTCTTGTTCCGAATTGCTCCGGGTGGTTTCTGGCGTTCCCAATGGCTGATTGCGTCTACTGATTTTTCCCATTATTGATTTGATCTTCTGTTCCATTTTTTCCTGGGTTGGTTTTTTATTTATAAATGGTCCTTTAATTGCTCTAAAATAAAAAATGCACAGATTCAAAAGGGGAGGTGACCCATGCATTGTTATCATAACAGTAATCCCAGCTACCTTATCCGCTTTTTGCGAACTTAGGCCGGAGACTTTGCGTACCTGTCTTTCGGAAGATCTGCCCTTGATTAATGTTTTAGAATTCACTGATTTCCATCTATTATATCGGCATCAAAAGGTAGAAACTTAAAATTTTTTAAAAATATTTCTCTCACATCCTTTAGGGTGGGGAGGAAAAAGGAAAAGAAAATCAAGCGGAATATCAAATTGGAAGGAATTCACAACATCTTGTAATCATAACCCCGGGACGAGGAGTCCAGGTTTTTGATTAATATCAGAAGCCTTAATTATGCTGATATTCCGGCTCCTGCATAAAAAGTGAACGAACATCACTCAGGTCAATAGCCGGGCTTTGTCAAGCGCTTTGCAACCTTGACTCTATAGGTGTGCTTGTGCTTTAATAAAACGGTAGACTACGAGCAGGGAGACCTTCACTACGTGCTCCCTACAACAAAAAGCTATCATCGGGATTCTAACTCTTCAAAGGATCCAGTCAATGAAGGCAGGCCAATAACACGGCCGAATAATTTAAAAGACAGAAAGGAGAACGAGTAATGACAACAAGAGAAGAACATTATGAAAGCAAATTTGAATTCCCGCTTTGGAAGCTTATAAAGAAACATGCTGAAGAGAAAGATATCAGCTATGTTCAGGCCTGCACTGAAGTGACCCCTGAGTATGAAAAAGGTATAAGGTACAGGGACATTGAGTTCGAAAATGCCGAAATTGGCGCCAGGCGTGCAGAGATGCAAGCACAGGTGGAAGAAGAGATTGCAGAAGCGAAAAGTATAAAGGGAGGTAAATAGTATGTCTTTAGAAAAGATTGCAAATAAGATCATTGAGACTGATGTAGTCGTGGTTGGTGGAGGTATTGCCGGCTGCCCTGCTGCGGCAAAAGCGGCTGAACACGGCCTTGATGTCACACTCGTAGAAAAGGCTCATACTGAAAGAAGCGGTAGCGCGGCAGCAGGTATTGACCATTACGGCGGTGCTTTTGACAAGGGAATGACAGTCAAGGAGTGGCATGACATTCTGGATAGTTACAGCCCCAGGGCATTCTACGGCCTGCTTCCATGGGGGGATCCTACCAGGATATACAGACAGTATGCCAATGGCATGTGGGCCATAGAGGAGCTTGAAAAACTTGGTGTCACCATGCGGTGGACTGACGGTGAACTGCGTTTTATCCAGTGCCACCATGAGGGCAAATTTATTCGTGTTCACTGGCAGAACGTCAAACCTGAGATGGCAAAAGGTATAAGAGAAAGAGGTGTCAATATTCTTGAAAGGACAATGGTCGTTGATTTTCTTACCGACAATGGCAGAGTCGTTGGAGTGACTGCTGTAAACACCCGTACCGGCGAATTTATGGCCATTAAGGCAAAAGCAGTAGTAGTTGCCACTGCAGAATGTGCTCGAGTCTTTAATCCTGAGACACCCCTTAGCTGGAGATATAAATACCGTTATCACTGGGCTCCTTCATCAGTGTCAGGAGACGGCTGGGCAATGGCCTACCGCGCCGGTGCTGAACTTGCCAATATGGAACAGGCAGGGAGAGGTATGAGAATGCGTGATGACCTGGTTATGTCATTCGGTAATCATGGAAACGAAGGTAACGAAGCATACCCGATGACATATGACGGTATAAAAATCCTGAAAACAGGGCCGAATAATCGTAAAGAAATGAAAAAATTGAAAAAAGACGATCCTGATTACTTCAGTCTCGAACACCTTTCTGATGATTTTCATAAGAGGATAGAGGTGGCCTATGTGGATGAAAGGCTTGTATCATTCAAGTTAGCAGAAGAAAGGGGTTTTGATCCGAAGACTCACTGGTTTGAGCATATGGACAACAGACCTAACCAGCTGCATGTTCCTCCCGGAATTTGGAATAACCAGCATTTCATGTCTTCAATAGACGGTCTTTATGTAATTGGGGATGCCATGGCAGGAAATCATGATGTGGCCAATGCCGCAACAAGTGGTTTCCTCGTTGGAGATACGGTTGGTGACTTTATCAAAGATGTAGGAGATGCTGTCATTGACGAAGATCAGGTTCAAGCTTCTAAGGCTGCAGTAGACGCTCCTTTAAATGTTAAAAAAGGAACAGAGCCCGAAGAGCTTGAGGTTGCCATCCGCTATGTATGCAACAGGTATATAGGTGTTGACAAAGTAGAGGGAAGGCTCCTTGAAGGAAGAAGACGCCTCAGGACACTGAGAAGAGAATTCCTTCCCCAGTTAAAGGCTGACACTCCCCATTATCTAATGAGAGCGCTTGAAGTTCGTAACCTGATGGACATGGCGGATCTTCACTGTGCCGCAAGTCTTGAGCGCAAAGAGACCCGTGATCTTCATATCAGAGAAGATTTCCCTGATCTGAATCCTGAGTTAGATGGAAAACTAATTTTCCAGAGGCTTGAAGACGGTAAACCGGTTATAGAATGGAAGGAAAGGGAGCCAATGGCTTTTTCTGATGATCATAAGGAGGAACGATAAGATGCCTGTTGAGATTAATTATAAGAAATGTATAGGATGTCAAAAATGTTATAAAATCTGCCCGATGGATGTATTTGCAATGGATGAAGAAATGAATATGCCCGTCGTGGAACATGGATATGAGTGCTGGCACTGTGGAGTATGCTGGATGGAATGCCCCAAAAGGGCCATTGATCTTACTCTTCCTTGCAGTATGTGGTAATCCTTCAAAATATTGATTGATATCTTCGGAAGTTATAGCTGAATAATAATCCTTTCAGGGGATAACGTATAACATTAACTTTTCAGGAAGAATACATTTAACCATCACAGAATTACTTAATTTAAAACCCTGAATTCAACCACCTAAGTGTTGCACTTATGAGTTGAATTCAGGTTGGTTTTTTACCCACTAACTTAATGCCTAGAATATAAAAGCGAAACAATAACATATTCCTTTTTTTGGATTTAATTTTCATCATGAAATCTGATTTACTTACTCTCATTCATTCGGATAATATGTGCCTTTTTCATAGGTTCCAATTATGACACCATTTCTGAAAAGATAACCTTTGCCCAAAATATAATCGTGAAAATCATAAGTAAATGTGTCACCACCGACCTCTATCTCTCGTCCGGGGATAGAACTCCAGGTGCGTACACCAGTCTTAATATATGGAACACCGCTTTTCCATTTTATATCTGTTGTCGAAGGTACTTTATATGTTGTGCTAAGAACTGTGTTATTAATGGAATTTTTTCTATTATTTTTCTCTATACTACTCGCAATTTCATCACCAAATGTTTTTTTAATATTTACTTCATTGATTGGGTATCCAATTGTACCAAGCTTTTTTATATACCATACATAACTCTCCATTCCTATCCATATGGAGTCATAATCTATTTTATGTCCGTTATTCAGATATAAAGTATTTTTTGAAAACGAGATTGCTGGATTTATGATAGTAGTCAATGAAATAATTAAGAGACATAATATTAATTTATTTATAATTTTCATCAGTTTATTCCTATTTTTCCTTTAATTCGCTTTAATTGAAGATCAAAGGACTTCTTAAGGTGAAACTTTCCTTCTATCTT
>JAFDJA010000215.1 GCA_019307745.1 Deltaproteobacteria bacterium
CCCGCTTATCCCTTTTTCCTTGACACAGAACCGACATTTTTTTTATATATCAGTCACATTTCTGAGAAACTCAAGGTTGTAGTTGAGTAGTCCCTGTATTTATATCTGCAGGAAGATGAAATCCGGAGAGCACAGAAAAAATAATCCCCATTTATTCTGCTATTATGAGGAATCTTCTTATTTGAAAAGATAGGGGATTGTCGCTTGTGAAGATTATCCTGATTATTATGGGATCAAATTTGAAATTTTAAAAGAGGATGAGAATATGAAAAGATTAAGTTTGCTGGTTTTATTAACAGTTACGGGCGTACTTTTGGTTGTCAGCGGGTTTGCGGCAACCGGCCCGATCGATCGTAAGATAGGACTGGTCAAACATGACCCGGCCAAGGCCTATCAGGGTTATACCCTTTTTGCACCCAAACATAACACTACTATCCATCTGCTCGATATGAACGGAGGTGAAGTAAACTCCTGGAAGAGCAGGTATGAACCGGGTCAGTCCGTGTACCTGACGGAAGAGGGGACCCTTCTTCATACCTGTTTTATGAAAGGCGAGACCAACATCGCCGGTGGTGAGGGCGGAAGGATAGAAGAGTTTGACTGGGATGGAGACATGATCTGGCAGCTTGATTTTAGGAGCAAGACTTGGGCTCAGCATCATGACATCGCTCCTATGCCAAACGGAAATATCGTACTGCTCTGTGTTGAGACAAAGACAAAAGCGGAGTGTGTACAGGCCGGGTTTTCCCCTGAAGCCGTTGAAAAAGCAAGGGGTCTTGTGTATGCGGAATGGGCATGTGAAGTTGAAAAGATAGGTAGCAACAAGGCTGAAATCATCTGGGAATGGCACATCTGGGATCATCTGATCCAGGACAAATATCCGGACAAGGATAACTACGGTGTTGTGGGTGATCATCCTGAATTACTTGATCCTAACGCTTACAGGGTTATCTCAACTTTCTGGAACCATGCAAATGGTATTGACTACACTCCTGAGCTGGATCAGGTGGCCATAAGTGCCCGTGGTCAGAATGAGATCTGGGTCATTGATGCTTCTACTACAACAGAAGAGGCTAAGAGTCACAAAGGAGGTAAATGTGACAAGGGTGGAGACCTTATCTACAGGTGGGGTAATCCGGTTATTTATGACAGGGGTCACATCTTCAATGACAAACAGTTATATCAGCAGCATGATGTACAGTGGATTCCCAAGGGTTATCCACGGCTGGTCCACTGTTGACGAGATTGTTCCTCCCGTAGACAAGAACGGGTGTTATGTATTAGAGGAAGGCAAGGCATTTGGACCTGAAAAACCGGTATGGACATATCAGGCTGAGAATAAGAGGGATTTCTATTCAGAGCAGATTTCAGGTGGTCACAAGCTCCTTAATGGGAATACATTTATCACATCAGGTACCCATGGAGTTTTATTTGAGGTAACTCCTGAAGGTGAGACTGTATGGGAATATGTGAACCCCATAGATGGGACAGGGCCTCTGAGCCAGGATCAGCTTATTCCTATTGATCACAGGGGCCATGCGATGATCTCTGTTTTCAAGGCACACAGATATCCACTTGACTACCCCACATTTAAGGGTAAAGACATGAGTGTAAAGAAAAAATCACTTGTTAAAGGTGAGTACTAATATAAAATGTCTGTGAATGGTTGAATTGGGAGTTTAGCTTTTTTCATTTGCAGACCATCAATATTGTATATTATATGATAAAGGTCAGGTTCACTGCAAAGCGATGCAGGGGGCTTGGCTTTTTTTTTAAATGAAAAATATGAAAAACTGATACTATTCTGTTAGGTTGGTAATTGTTGTCCTGTCCAGGGACTTTTATTTTAAGGAGAAAAAGAGATGAGGAAGTTTTTATTTTGTGTCTTTAACATGTCAGTGTTCCTGATATGTTTCAGTAATATCCATGCCGCCCCTATACAGCGTGAGCTGGGGCTTGTAAAGTATAATCCGGAAAAGGCCTTTCAGGGATATACTCTGTTTGCCCCAAAGCATGATACGAAGACCTATCTTATAGACATGGAGGGGCGTCTGATTAATTCCTGGAAGAGCCTTTATGAACCTGGGCAGACCGTTTTTCTCCTCAATGATGGAAATCTGATACACACCTGTTTTCTTGGTCGTGGAGACCGGGATAAGACCCTGATTGTGGGAGGAGAAGGAGGAAGGATTGAGGAGTATAACTGGGAAGGGGATCTTGTATGGGTATTGATCTATTCCACCAGGACCTATGCCCAGCATCATGATATTGAGCCCATGCCAAACGGGAATATCCTCCTTTTATGTGTGGAGAAAAGGATAAAGGACGAATGCATTGCAGCTGGAATGCGTCCCGAATCAATAAAGCACGACGCAATATTCCCCGAATATGTAGCTGAGATCGAGAGATGGGGGGCCTCAGGCTATGAGGTTGTCTGGCGCTGGCATATATGGGACCATATGGTTCAGGATTTTGATGAGACAAAAGATAATTTCGGTGTTGTTGCAGATCATCCTGAGCTGCTTGATGCTAATTTCCATGGAAAAGAGGCTGTCCCCTTCTGGAACCATGGGAATTCCGTTGATTATAACCCTGAGCTGGATCAGATTGTAATTAGTGTGCGCCTTCCTAATGAGCTGTGGGTAATTGATCACAGTACCACATCAAAGGGGGCCAAAGGACACTCAGGAGGAAAGTATGGCAAAGGGGGTGACATCCTCTACCGGTGGGGAAATCCCTCCATGTACAAGGCAGGTGATCCAGTCAAGGACAGGGAGTTTTATCATCAACATGATGCACAGTGGGTGCCGAAAGGCCTTCCCGGTGAAGGGAATCTACTGGTTTTTAATAACGGGGAAGATGGCCGCGGTTATTCCTCTGTGGATGAAATTGTCCCTCCTGTTGATAGCATGGGAGGCTATTTAAAAGAACCGGGCAAGGCCTTTGGTCCAGACAAGATTGCCTGGAGTTATGTGGCGGAAAATCCGGAGGATTTTTATGCGGAACAGATCTCCGGATGTCAGCGTCTACCCAATGGAAACACCTTGATCACAAACGGCATTTATGGTGTGTTTTTTGAGGTCACTCCTGAAAACGATATTGTCTGGGAATATGTGAATCCAATCAGCAAAGGCGGACCTTTGAAGCAGGGCGATCTTATACCTGTTGATCAGAAGGACCACGCGCTCACAGCGGATTTCAAAGTGGAGAGGTATCCTCTGGACTATGCCGGATTGAAAGGAAGGGACCTTGCTCCGGGCGAGCCTCTTATAAAGTAAATCCAGGCGTGATAGAAACAAACGGATCTGTTTTTTTCAGGCTGTTTGAAATATCTGTAGGATCATGTTAATACAGGGTGTCATTTATCTATGATGCCCTTTTTTTTCGGCAGTATAACACTTTGACGAAGTCAGGTATAAATCAACAACCTTAAGGAATATCGAAATTACCCAAATGAGATTTACCCTTTTTAAATATATATTTCGGAACATCTGCTCCATCTTTTCTGTCAGCCTCCTGGTATTGATATTTATTATGATGCTGGGCCAAATGATGTGGATCGCTGATCTGATGGTAAATTCGGAGGTGAGGATTGATCAGGTGTTCAAGTTTTTGTTATATATCATGCCCCGAAGTATTGTTTTTGCCCTTCCGGTTGCATGTCTCATGGGAGTTATGCTCACTTTTTTGAGGCTTTCGGCGGATAATGAGACAATAGCACTTAACTCGTCCGGCATAAGCCTTTTCCAGATGCTCCCTCCTGTGTTCTTCTTTTCGTTAATCGCCTACATAATAACAAATGTCATAACGGTTTTTGCTGTTCCCCAGGGAAATGAATCTTACAGGCAACTCCGTTATCAGATTTTAGGATCCATGTCAGACCTGTCTGCTGATTGGATTTCAAAGGAAAGGGTCTTTAATGAACCTGTAGAGGATGTGATTTTTTATGTAAACAGTTTTTCCTCAAACGATGGGGTAATGCGGGATCTTTTTGTGGTTAACAAGCAGGACCCGGATCATGTCCTTACAATTATTGCAAAAGAGGGCCGGCTTCTTTCTGACAGCAGGTCAAAAATTATGACAATTCGTTTTGTGGATGGAACGATTTTCACAGTAGCCAGGGACTTTGCATCTTCCAGTACCCTGAAGTTTGAAACCTATGATTATAAGATAGACCTCAAATATGCGATATCTGAATGGGAATCAAAAGAGAAAGAACCTGATGAGATGTTTATCAATGAGATTATCCACGTGATGCAGACAGTGCCCAAGGAATCAAGGGCCTATCACCAAATGCAGATTATGCTCCTGGAGATGTTCTCCCTCCCGGTGGCAGTCTTTCTCATGAGCATACTTGGGGCTCCCCTGGGCACGCAGATAAAGCTACGGGGCCGTTCCTCCGGGATTGCTATCAGTCTTATCATTTTTATCCTTTATAATGTTCTGCTGGCTGGACAGAGACACATCAGCGAATCAGGTATTGTCCCTCCCTCTATAGGGGTATGGGTGCCTGACTGTTTCCTGTTTTGTGTGGCAATCTATCTGCTGTGGCGAGTAGGAAATGATCGGCCAATAAATATATTTAAGGCCTTTTAGTGCCTATACACAGGAGGGGATACATGGTTAATAAGGGAGGTGGATTACCCTAGAAAGGCTGGCTGATATGTTTTTTAGGGCCACTATCATTAATTATTTGGCACATCCATCAGGGAGAACAAATGTTTCAGCAGGGGCTGTGTTTTCGCCATTTATTGATATTATACAAGGAGTTATGTTACGGTCTTAGATTTTTTTATGCCAAAGCCACATGCATGGGTTTCCGTCCAATCGTTGGCTTAGGAATTGTCTGCCAAGAAAAATTATATCCCATAATGGTAATTTTTGAATGAATATATCCGACCACATAGCTGGTCTTGATTAATGGATGAATATATGGATGAGGATAAAGATAGAAAAGCCATTTCTTTCTATTAGAAAGAAACGGCTCAAGTATTCATGAAAGAGTGTCTAAAGTGTCTATTGTCCTTTAGAAGA
>JAFDJA010000107.1 GCA_019307745.1 Deltaproteobacteria bacterium
TATGGCCTTAAATGAAATTCCCTTGACCTCCATGGACTCTCTTACAACAACAGGATTACCCTTTACCGCCTTTACATTATAGTGGTCCCAGTGGTCATGGCTCACAGTAACGATATCAGCCTCTTGATCCAAGGGATCAAAGGAAAACAGCTCAACATTGTCTCTTGGGTCAATATTATCAATGGGATCTGTAAGAATCTTTGTCCCGTTTTCCGAAGTGATTAAAAAAGTAGCATGCGCCAGCCATTTAAGCTTCATAAGAAAATCCTCCCTTTTAGTTAAATTCTGGAATAAGGAATACTGAGAACTAAATGCAAAGACCCGAAGATCAAATTTTAAAGGTCATCAATATTTCACCACGACCCAATATCACTCCCCCTGTCTTCTAACTTCACAATTCTCAAGTGCGCCCCGCCCTCAATCCTCCAGACTCACTCTTTTAACTTATTAACTTTCCATTTCCTCTTTTCTATTATAGTACTTGCTGATCTCATTGACAGCCCTTGCAGCCTCATCAACACTCGGAAAAAATGGCATCTTCTCTTTCACCAAGTATGTTCGCATCTCTGCCCTGGTCCTGTAGTTCCAAGAGTCATGCTCTGTGATACCCACTGATCTCTCATCAAAGACCATGAGAAGGGGTTTTTCATTCTCCTTCCTGTTCTGGACATAGCCTTCTATGTTCTCTTTTACACTTGCTATAAAGTGGGTCTCAGAAAATGGCGGATCTTCCTGGGCATCTGCTGATACAAAGTCAAAATCTTCATGTTTCAGCATAAGGTCCACTATAGCGGGCATGGTAAAAGGATCATTGGGTGCCACAATGGATACATCAGCGGGGTTTCCGATCCAGTCCCAGATCTGGGAACCTCTGGTCTTAAACTCCTGACGGATGGATTCAGGCAGCGCAGGGACTTCAAATCCATTATCCGCCCACTCATCAACAGATATAACAGATCTTCCGCCTCCACATCCTGCAATACCAACACGATTCCCTTTGATCGGAGGAATCATGGAAAAGGCCACTGCCATGTTAATAAGCTCATCAAGGTCCCTGACAGGGATAGCTCCTGCCTGACGCACGGCGGTCTCCCATATCTTGCCAGAACCCGCAAGGGATGCTGTATGGGATACGGTTAATCTTGCACCAGCGTCTGTTCTTCCTCCTTTGCAGAGGATAACAGGCTTCTTTGCAGTCGCCTTTCTCAGTAGATCCATAAACTCTCTACTGTCTCCCCTGAGCCCCTCGATAAAACCAACAATCACCTTGGTGTCAGGATCATCTGTAAAGTACCTGAGAAAATCATTCTGATTCATATCAAGGGCATTCCCATACGATACAACCTTGGAAAACCGTACTCCCCTCAGGGCTCCGATATGAACAAGGTCTGTGGAGTTTCCACCAGATTGAATAAGGGCACCAACAGGACCCGCATCCAGGGGAAAATCATAACCGAATGAAAGACCGCATGTGGGATTATACAGACCAAGGCAGTTAGGGCCAATAAGTCTGATCTCAAGCTCTTTTCCCAGCTTTAAGATATCCGCCTCCAGCTGTTTTGCCTCAGGACGACCGGTCTCCGCGCCTCGGCCCGCGAATACATGCACACACTTAGCATTCTTCTTGGAAGCCTTCTGGATTATCATAGGCGCAAGGTGAACTCCGATTGCATGGATCACGTAATCCACATCACCAGGAACATCTTCCAGATCCTTATAGGCCTTTATCCCAAGAACCTCATCGGATTTGGGGTTAATGGGATATATGTCACCTTTGAATCCGTAGCTCTTCAAATGGGTCATAAAGTTATAACCAAAACCCATAGGGTTATCTGACGCGCCAACCACTGCAACAGATTTGGGGTTTAATATACTGTCTAATGAAGCATATGCCATTTTGCTCCTCCTGCTCTCTAATATTGTTTATGCTGAAAAGATATACAATGAAAAAATTTTAACTTCCAGGTTCATTCTTCTAACTTCAGCCTGATCTCAAACTGCAAGCACTATCCTTGCATCCACAACCATTGCCCCATTACTGTAGGCAAAAACAGGATTCATATCAAGTTCCGCAATCTCAGGAGTGCTGTCAACAAACTCGGACAACTTCATGATGGTCTGCTCCAGAAATGAAATATCCACCGGCTCAGAACCACGGTACCCTTCAAGCAACTTATACCCCTTGATCTCTTCAATCATCTCTTTTGCGTCTCTTTCCTGCAGAGGAACAACTCTGAAGGCAACATCCTTCAGAATCTCAACAAGGACACCTCCAAGGCCAAACATCAAAACCGGCCCGAACTGGCTGTCCTGGATCATGCCCATAATGATCTCGGTGCCTGCCTTGGCCATGGGCTGTACGGCTATCCCTTCTATGTTGGCATCAGGATAACCCGCCTTGCACGAAGTCATAATATCGTCAAAGGCCTTTTCAACCTCTGCCTTATCATTGAGGTTTACCTTAACACCTCCTGCATCACTCTTATGGGTAATGTCAACTGAGGATATCTTGAGTACCACTGGATATCCCATTTCTTCACTAAGGGATACGGCTTCATCTTTTGTTGCAGCCAGTCTGGTATCTGTACAGGTGATCCCGGCCTCTGAAAACATCTGTTTGGCCTCAATCTCTGTCAGGATCGTACGGCCCTCCTCTCTGGCCTTCTTGATTATTTCTTGTTTTATGCCCATAAGTCCTCCGAATAAAATTTATAAGATAACGGGGAAAAATAACAGCTTACGGTTATCAGTTTATGATTCACAGTTAACAGGCTCTATGGCCATCAACTTTAAAACATCAACAGTAAACCAGTTATTTCTATAATTCGTTTCCAGCAATGTCTATTCTCGCAGTGGCAGCCCCTGGCTCTCCACCCTGATTATGGGTAAGACCAAATCCTGGGTTCTTTACCTGACGCTTATCACCCTTTTCCTGGAGCTGTTTATAGACCTCATACATCATTCTGAGGCCGGTCGCGCCTATTGGATGACCAAAACATTTAAGCCCACCATCAGTATTAACAGGAACCTCTCCTTCTATGTTAAAGGTGCCAGCCTCAATATCATCACTTGCTTTTCCATAGGGACTGAACTGCAGGTCCTCCATGATGGTCAGTTCTGTAATAGAGAAGCAGTCATGTACCTCTGCAATGGAAATATCTTCCCTTGGATTGCTGATCCCTGCCTCAGCATATGCTACCTTGGCACACCTTTTGGTCTCTTCCACATGTGCGAAGTCAAACTCAGGATTCATAAAGCCCTCTCTTGGGCCCTGTGCGATCTGAAGTGACTTGATATAGATTGGATCATCTCTGAAACTCTTGGCCAGGTCAGACCGAACAATAACAGCGGCTGCCGCGCCATCACTCACGCCGCAACAGTCATAAAGACCTAAGGGATATGCAATCATAGGGGCATTTATGGCCTTTTCTAATGTGATCTCATTCTGAAAATGGGCCTTGGGATTAAGAGAACCATTATGATGATTCTTTACAGAAATCTGTGCCAGGAGCTTCTTCCCATCTTCATGGGAGATACCATGCCTTGCAAAATAACCTGTAGCAAGCATAGCAAATACTGCTGGAGGTGTCTGTGTGGTCATCCTGTATGACCATGTGGCGATAGGCCTTGTCTGGGGAAGTCCCATAAAACCGGTGTCTTTAAGTTTTTCAACACCAACTGCAAGGGCAATATCACAGACACCTGCTGCCACTGCGTAGCAGGCGCCTCTTATCGCCTCTGAGCCCGTGGCACACGCATTTTCAACATGAGTTACCGGAATATATGCTAGTTTAAGGGGAGTTGCCAGGATCTGCCCTGTCTCTCCAGCCCACAGGTTTCCAAGCCAGGCTGCCTGTATATCCTTTGGATCTATGCTTGCATCTTCAAATGCCTCATACGCGGCTTCTACAATCATATCATCGAGGGATTTATTAAAATTCTCACCGAACTTTACACAACCCATTCCTACTATGGCTACCTTATCTTTTATGCTTTCCAACTTTTATCCCTCCTTTGATCAGCACCTGATGGGTCTTGCTTTCCACCAGTAGTTATAGATGCCGCCTACATAGTACAGCTTCCTGAAGGTCATCTCCACATTCATTCCTACTTCGACATCCTCAGGCACTCGATCGGTCATATCACACATGATCCTGCCGCCGCCTTCAAAGTCTGTAACTGTAATCGTTACCGGAGGATCAAGGGTTTCCATTACATGATCATGGGAAAAGGATGTTATCTTACCCTGCTTATCAAGGTAGGAGTACCGTTCCATTTGATCCTTTTCTTTACATTTCATGCATACCCTTTGTGGTGGATACTGTGCTGTTCCGCATGCTGTACACCGGGTACCCGTAAGTCTCAACTCCCACTGGTTTTCTCTCCATTGAGCTGAAGGAGAAGGTTGTCTGAGCTGTACCGGAGGGCGTGCCGGAGGCTGTACGTCAACGAGTTCACGCCATCTCAGATACTTATTATAGGTGGTCATCATCTTGGATTCCAGATGCTTTCTGATACCTCTCTTATTACTCATACCGGAAATATTATCTGTCACCTCAAGATCTATTACATCACATCCATTCCCATGACCTGCAAGGAGAATTCTGTCTCCCGCACTGGTGGTTTCAAGGGCGGCTACAAGGGACATAAGGGCCAAGGCTGAACCTGTATCCCCCACACCCATCATAACATTATCAAGGATCTGAGTCTTGGGATCGAATCCCAATTTCCCGGCAGCCCTTGCAAGTACTCTCATATTAGGGGCGGTAATTGCCGCTTTCGCATAGTCCTTAGGGGTAGTACCAAATAATGTCATCCCCTTTTTAATAGCCTCTGCTACCACTGCGGTATAACCTTCCTGTACCGCGAATCGGTCTTCCGCTGATCTCAAAAACTTATCCTGATCCGACCTCCACCAGTCCTGGCACTCGTTATGGATAGAGATAGATCCTTTTATCTCTACTGCCACATTATCTTTGCCTATAAGCAGCGCGGCAGCGCCATCACCTATATTAAGCTCCATCGCACCCTGGGGGTGACCAAGTCTCACATCAGCGGCACACACAAGAATATTTCTTGCAGATCCCGCACTTACAGCATCCATTGCTGCCTTTACAGCGTTCATTCCGCCCCTTAAGGAGCCGGAAAAATCCATTGTTGTTGCTGTTCTGGGAAGACCCAGTATAGTTGCCACTGTTGCAGCCGACTGTTTCTCTTTGTAAGGAGCTGTTGTTGTAGCAAAGTATAGTCCGTCTATGGTTTCAACATCAATATCATTAACACAGTCCATAGCAGCTGCCACTGCCATAGTCAGGCTATCTTCATCATAATTAGCCACAGCCTTTTCTCCAGGGGCCTTAAATCCTCCCCAGGCTGCTGCAATCTCTGATCTGGCCACCCTAGTAAACGGGATATAGGCTCCGTAGGATACTAATCCGGACATCTGTTCTCTCCTTTCTCACACTTCAATAAATTAATTTTCTATGGTTACCTAGAACTTACTCCAAGGCCATGGAGTGACAACTGGATGCTTCAAGGCAAAGTAGACAACAGGCGCAATATCCAAGGCAATATCTTTTTAATAAATTCCATAGTGCTATTGGATGCTTATTCATAAAGCCTGATGATTCATCCTATCCGCTTGCCTTATACCTGGAAGACTGTCCGAAAACAATCCACCAAAATATCAGGCCGGGTTGTAGGGTTGAAAGTCCATGCAATCCGGAAATTATGGTATAACAAATAGAAACTTAAACGACTCTTATGCAGGCACCACAACAATGACAGAGCCGACAACTGCCTTCTCCCCCTGAGGATTTTCAGCCCATACATTGCACTTTACAAAACACTCATCATCGGTTTCGTACTTATCTTCCACCAGTCCCCTGCAGATAACATCATTATCAGGGAAAAGCATGGAACGATTGCTAATGCTCAAATTTTTTATACTGCCCTCTTCTCCCATCCAGTCAATTACCATCTGGCAAAGAAAGGAGGCGGTAAGCATACCGTGAACAATAATGCCTGGAAATCCCTTCTCTTTTGCATAGGCATCATTATAGTGCATCTCGCAGAACTCACCAGTTGCACCTGCCCACTGAACCAGTTGTCTGGGTGTGGGATGTTTGACCAGGGAAGGCAGCTCATCACCTATTAACACATTTTTATAACAAATATGACTTGCCATTACTGATTCTCCTGTTCTCACTTAACGTCTTACAAAATTGTTCGTGCACTTAACAACCAGTTCATTGTCCTGATTAGTATAGGTTACTTCCACGGTCATAAATAACAGCTTTCCGTTCCGCCCTTCCTTTTCCGTAAGGTCCACAAGCTTGGCAACGGTAGTGATTGTATCACCCAGTCTTATAGGTTTGAAATACTCCAACTCTGTTCCCGCATTGATAAAGGCCGGCAGAGGGCATTCAGCTTCTATCAATCTATCCGCCATCTTAATCAGGCCCGGATCAATCAGGTACAGGGGAGGCCCTATAATTGTACCATAACGCGAGTTTTTGGCGTACTCAAGGTCAGAATAAAGAGGGTTAGGATCTCCTATGGCCTCGGCAAGCCTTTTAATAATCCCTTTTTCAGCCTCCCATACCTCAGGTTCCTGAGAAACACCCAGCATTTTCTTTAAATCTTCCGTTATTGCTGATCCTTCCGTCATTTCCCCTCTCCTTAGAATGCTGTAGATTTACCGCTATACCTCTGCCTGAGTTCCGGTTTCAGAACCTTATTTGTAGGGCCTTTAGGGAGATCAGCAAACTCAATACGCCTTGGTCGTTTGAACGGAGGAAAATTCTCAGCACAGAACTGAAGGACCTCTTCCTCGGTCAGCTCCATACCATCTTCCACCTCTATAACCGCGGTTACTCTTTCTCCAAACTTCTCATCAGGCGTTCCTATAACTGCACACATCTTTATTTTTGGATGTGTCTGTAGTACATTTTCCACTTCAACAGGATAGACATTCTCTCCACCACTTATAACAACATCTTTCATCCTGTCGACAATGTAGAAATACCCTTCATCATCCTGCTTGGTAACGTCACCTGTACGGAGCCAGCCATTTTTAATGGTCTTGGCCGTCTCTTCTTCATTATTGTAATACTCCTTCATCATGCGTCCGCTTTTTAGGATCATTTCTCCGGACTCTCCAACAGGAACCCCATCACCATTAGCATCAACTATCTTCACACTGACGGTTGGTGTTGGTTTTCCGCATGAACCTGGTTTTGCCTGGATCATATCAGGTTTGAGCATGATAAGTGCCGCACCGCCTCCCTCGCTGATGCCATATCCGTGCTGTACTCCTACCGTTGGAAGAAGCTCTACCATATCGGCTATAACACTTGGAGGGTATGGCTGTGCACCAGTGTTGATCAGTTCCCATGAACTCAGGTCATAATCATTCACATTGATCTCTCCAGATTTCTGTGCATTGACAAGGGCGATACAATGGGGCATTGGGATATTAATCTCAGTACCCTTTTCATCTGCCATGGTTTTGAGAAGATCCTTAACACTGAACCTTCTAAGGATTGTACCCTTTCCACCAATAAGCAGGTTGGGCAGCCAAAAGAAAAAGGTGGCAGTATGATATAAGGGGCAGTACATTACAGAGTTGGAATTATCGGGAAGTGGAACACCAAGGCCATTGGTTACTGCGACTTCATAGAGGTTTCTGTGAGTATAAAGTATTGGTTTCGGTTTGCCGGTTGTGCCTGAAGTAAAGTAGATACCCAGATCATCTTCTTCTGAAACATCTGTTTCCGGTACATCAGAGGTGCTGTCACTAAGAAAATCTGCATATGTTGTCATGCCTTCAGGGGCATTTTCCCCTATAACCACATATTGAGTTATTGTTTGGATGTCTGACTTCACCGGTTCGATAATGTCGATCAGATCCTCTTCCACTATCATCATGGATGAATTCAAAGTATCGCAAACATATTTGATATTATCACTGGTGAACCTAAAGTTCAGCGGGACAATTCTTGCTCCGATTCTTATTACGCCAAAGTAAGTTTCAAGCCATTCCAGTCTGTTTTTCACAAAATGAATAATTGTATCACCCTTTTTTATACCAGAAGCGAGAAGTGCGTTGGAAACTTTGTTAATCTTTTCATCAAACTCTTTAAATGTAAGGTTCAGCCTTATGTTGGTCGCAGGATCAATATCAACTAAGGCCTCTTTGTTTGGCCATTGAGTTGCAGCCCAAGTAACTAGATCAGATATTAACATTTTCTTTTAATTCTCCTAAAAAATTATTAAGTAACAATGTTGCCCGGATTGTTTATACAAATTTATCATCTGTTTCCGAGGACAATGGAAAACTCTTTCATCGCGTCTCAAATTTCTAAATTTAATCAAAAGTCGATAAATTTGTCACAGAGACGGGAGATATAGTCCTCTTTTCGCAGACCTCTCTGCCACCCTTTTTCAGGCTTGTAAAAAATTTTTGTGGTGTTCTGCTTGAGAGTAATCCATCTGTTTGTGGCATGAAAAAATTTTCTATCGCGTTTTTCATTTGATTTATAAAATATAAGAACAGGCCGGATATCACTGATTAAATCTAGCTGCCGGTCTCATAAAATTCGAAAAATCTCTTTTCGTAACAAGAAATTGAATAACTAACAGCTTGGAAACAATTCCTATAAAGAAAACTCCCACTGGTTTTAACTGTTTTTTTACGAATCAATCAATTAAGACAATAGATACAATTTTCATATATGCCCCTAAGGCACGCCTTAAGGGCATATACATCATCTATTACCAGAAAGAGGCTGGATATGTAATATCGATTGCCCTCTTGGGACATTCCATCCAGCATATTCCACAGTGCCAGCACTCCTCATTGTAGGTTGCGGCAGGCATATTAGTGGTTTCATCCATAGTAAACACGTCGATGGGGCACAGGTCGTAACACTTCTTGCACCCTATGCATTTTTTATAATTTATTTTTGCCGGCATAATTACTTCCTCTCCTCTTTGTAGTTCATGTCTAACTCGGGCAGCTTTTTCCACTCGATTATATCTTCTCCATCCTTCAGACACATATTCATAACAAGATTATCATACTGGGGATCCTTTTCAGGATAATCCAGCCTGACAAACTGACCACGTGTCTCTTTTCTCTCAAGGCAGGCCTTCATATGAAGCCTGGTAAGATCCAATATATTCCTTATCTCAACAGCCCTCATCTGGAAATGCGGATTACTTGCCTGTAACTCGTCAAGGAATCTCTTCCTCAGAGAAGAAAGCCTTCTCAGACCTTCCTGCAATTTGCCTTGAGATCGGAACGAACCCACATAGCGTTCCACAGCGTATCTGATTGCACACTCAAGCTCCATTGGCTCAGTACCGTCTTTTACCTTCAGTGGAAGCATATCAACCTCTTTTTGCGCCTCCACCTGGGCCTCATCAACCTTGGGATCCGGTATAGAACCAATAACGTTGGGAAGATGCTCGCCAACCAATAAGGCCGTTACCGCACAGGCCGCAACATTGTGGTTGCCTGCCACGGTATCTCCAATGGCATACAGTCCTTCCAGGTTAGTCTTCCAGTTATCGTCTGTCACGATACCTGGAGGACAATTCAGCTGGTTTGGCCTGTGCTCCATCATCTCATACCTGTGAGTCTTGGGGTTGAAACCCCTTTCTTCTGCAACCTTAAAGGAGAGCAGTCTCTCATCTACATAAGCCACCTCAATCCTCTTGTGATAATCTTCCGGGAGGTGCTCAAGGCTGTAGTAAAACGGGTCCATTCCCTCACGCGCAAGCTCTACGGATCCAGCACGACGGGTCTCTGTTCCATCCCAGCACAGACGCCTTGACTCAAGACCGTCACCACGCACATTACCATAAGACAAGGCCAGGTCATCACGGAATCTGTAACCACGCTCTGCCTGCTCCATGTTGCCAAGCTCAGCGCCTGCCCTGTAAGCCATTGCCCAACTGTCCCCAGATACTGACGCAGGACACCAGTGATAACGGAATTTGTATTTCCATGGCTGGGCTGTTTCAGGATTATATAGACGCGCGAATGCCCCTGTTGCCATTACTGTGGCCTTGGCCTTAATTACAATAAACTCGCCAGTACGCGTGTTTAATGCCGTGGCACCAACTACCCTTTTACCATCGGTAAGAAGGTCGGTAATCATTGTACGTTCCATCATGTTTACACCAATCTTGCGGCATGCCTTGGCCATGATCGGCTTCACATTCATCCAATGAACTCGAAGTGATTTCCATCCACCGTGATATTTAATATCTATTACCCTGTATTCACCGTCATCCCACTTCATTGGTACGCCCATCTTTTCCAGCTCATCCGATGCCCATTTCCTGCCAAGCATGGTCCTGTATAGACGGGTCGGTGGTGAAAAGTCGGCTCCGCCAAAAAAGGCGCCCGGACCCATCTTGTCCCAAATCTCTTTAAACTGGGCAGGCGTCATACCTTCCGGCATGAAACCGCTGTAATGGTCAATTCCCTGTCCAGCACTTCCGCTTCTGTCTGACTTGGCCTTCTCGGCCATAACTACATTAAGACCACGCTCTGCTAGCTTGTGCGCACAAGGCAAGCCGGCAATTCCACCGCCAACCACCAGAACATCGGTCTCGACTATCTTGTTTGCTATTTTATCAAGACTCATATCTCTTTCTCCTTATATGGTTTCTTTAATTACAGCCTCAAGCTCTTTGTGGCGTATTTCTACACACTTATTTTCAAATTCCTCGTCATCGTACTTGATTGTCTTAACATAATCAGACAAAACAGCCTCTGATGCATCTACATAACTGCAATCATGCTTTTTTGCGTATTCTTGTATGATCTTCCACAGGGGAAACTCAAATTTGTCTTCATAATGTGCTTCCGATGTATGTCCATAGTTGGCCATATGATTCTCCTTTTTATTTGTTCTTTTAACTATAATCTTGCACAACGCATCTTAGCAAGGCAATTCATGCCGGAGTAGATACCTGGTGCAAGATTATAGTTTTAAATATTTAAATAATTAACCTGATATCCGATGCCCACGGCCTCTGATATCAGGAACAATTATTACCAGAATGATGCTGGATATGTAATGTCGATTGCCCTTTTCGGGCATTCCATCCAGCAGATTCCACAATGCCAGCACTCTTCATTATAGGTTGCGGCAGGCATATTAGTGGTTTCATCCATAGTAAAGACGTCGATGGGGCACAGGTCATAACACTTCTTGCAGCCTATGCATTTTTTATAATTTATCTTTGCCGGCATATTACAGATCCTCCTTATGGTCATCAGAATATTTCAGTTCAAGAGGTACATTTTCCCTGTGCTCCAGCACTGGTTTGCCGTTTTCAAGCTTCTGGAAGGTAAGCATATTATCAAAATTTTGATCCTTGTCCTTATAGTCCAGCCTCAGAAAACGCCAGCGGGATTCTTTACGCGCCATTGTAGATGCGAAATGGAGATCCGCTACATCAAACAGACTTCTGACCTCATTTGCCCTCATTAGATAATGGGCGTTAGTTGCCTTTAACTTGGGCTCGAATTCCCTCCTTATCGTTTTAAGCCGTCTCAAACCTTCTGCCAGCTTGCCTTCTGATTTATACATGCCGACATATCTTTCGATTATGTACCTTATCGCACATTCCACTTCCATCGGCTCAGGACCTTGTGTAACTTTCAGAGGCGCCATTGCCGCATCCTTGAGTTTTTGAACCTGATTTTCATCAATCTCAGATGACTGAGCCTTATCCATGATGTTAGGCATATCTTCACCGACCATCAAAGCCATTGAGGAGCATGATGCAACATTATGGGAGCCGGCAACGCAGTCGCCTATTGCGTACAGTCCCTCCAAGGAGGTTTTCATGCGCTCGTCTGTGTAGATTCCAGGCTCAACATGCAGTTGGTTCGGCCTTGCGTCCTGCATCTCAAACCAGTGTGTTCTTGGATTAAAACCACGTTCTTCTGCAACCTTAAAAGAGATCAGACGCTCATCAACATAGGCCACCTCGATCCTTTTATGAAAATCTTCCGGGAGGTGGTTCAGACTGTAGTAAAATGGGCCTTCACCCTTGGCTTCTTTCTGGAGAAGTTTCAAGCGGGTCTCTTCATTTTGCCAGGATACTCTTCTGGCCTCTACACCCTCATTTCCGGT
>JAFDJA010000216.1 GCA_019307745.1 Deltaproteobacteria bacterium
TGTTATTGGAGGTAATCTTACAAAGTCAGAGCATTCCATATTTATTGACATTACCTTAATTGGTGAAGTGGAAAGGGACAAGGTAGTGCGTCGTTCCAATGCCGGGATAGGGGATCTGATCCTGATAACCGGCTATCCGGGCCAGTCAGCAGCCGGCTTGAAATTGCTGCTGGGGCATGAAAATGAAGCTGAAGCTTTACGCGATCATCCACTGATACGCGCCTATAACAGGCCTTCCCACCGTGCAAAAGAGGGGCAGGCGATCGCAAAGTCCGGATTTGCCACGGCAATGATTGACACCAGCGATGGGCTCCTTGGGGATCTGGGACATATATGCGAGGAGAGCGATGTGGGTGCCGAGCTGATTCAAGAGAAGCTTCCTGTAAGCGAGCATTTGCATGCTATACCCCTTTCACCGGGGCAGGATATTTATGATATGGTACTTAAGGATAGTGATGATTATGAACTTATTATCACCTGCCCACCTGAAAATGTGGACCGGATACGCTCTGTGGTCGCTGCATTAAGCGATGTCCCTGTCACAGAGGTTGGCAGGATCACCGGTGAAACCGGAAATATAAGCCTGATACAGAAGGACGGGTCAAAGCGTGAAATAATTCCCACTGGCTGGGATCATTTTAAAAATGAAGGAGGTTTGGATGTTTGATAAGCAATTAGCAAAAAAGGCTGCAGAGAATTTGAAAACTATTAGAGAGAAAAAACCATTGATCCACAATATCACTAATTTTGTGGTCATGAACTACACTGCTAATATATTACTGGCCTGCGGTGCATCACCGGTAATGGCGCACGCACAGGAAGAGGTAGAAGAGATGGTCTCTTTTGCAGGTGCGCTGGTACTCAACATAGGGACACTTACTCCTTACTGGATCGATTCCATGCTGAAGGCTGGAAAGAAAGCCAATGAACTGAATGTCCCCATTATACTTGACCCTGTTGGTTCCGGTGCAACTAAACTTCGCACAGATTCTGCCAAACAGCTCATTAATGACCTTTCTGTTAAAGTAATCCGGGGAAATGCCTCTGAGGTTCTTTCTTTGGCTCAAGAGGGATCCAAAACCAAGGGAGTGGATTCTATCCATACTGTGGACGAGGCGACAGAAGCGGCACTCACTCTTGCAAAGGAGCTTAACACCACACTTGCAATTACCGGAGAGGTGGACTTGATCACTGACGGTGAACGTACCTACCGGGTCTCCAACGGGCATGAGCTGATGGGTTTTGTGACCGGGACCGGTTGTGCGGCTACATCTATTATCGGGGCCTTCCTGGCGGTGGACGATGATTCGGTTGAAGCCACCACCACTGCATTGGCTTATTTCGGACTTGCAGGTGAGCAGGGTGCAAGCAGGGCAAAGGCGCCCGGTAGTTTTCAGACGGCCTCGCTCGATGCGCTTTTTACCATCGACGGGAGGCAGTTGGAAGAGGGGGCCAAGATTCAGATCGTATAGTTCCATATGAATAAGATAATAAAATGATTTAGAAGAAAGAGGTTTAATGGTCATGCATATTTACGGAAAAATCTATGACTTTGCGGCATCTGCAGGCTCATTGGAAGGGTACGTCTATCATAAAGAAGAGATAGACATGAAGGCCCTTTCAATATGGGTGGATAATTTGGTCACCGCCTATCGGAATGTACCGTCAGAGGCCATTGATGAATTTCAGTCTCTACTCGATGGGACCCTGGGCAGGGCAATAAGGTCCATCATGATCATTTTGGGAGATGAGCATGAGATCATCGGGAAGCTGAAATCGATGGTTAAGGGCCGGTTGCCGGAGTCGCCGGATGACTTTCAAAAGAAGAAGTGGTTTCAATGAAAGACAATTGGAAATTGACAGGCAGAATTGTCAGCGGTGCAAAGAAGGCGGCCTTTTTTACGCAACTGGATTGGGTTCAGGAACAGTGCGCGGATAAATTGGGTTTCAGGCCCTATCCCGGAACCCTTAACATTGAGATCTATGAGGAGAGTGTTCCTGTCCTGGAGGCTTTACAGAAAGCGGAGGGAATAAAACTTATCCCCCCTGACCCTGAATTCTGTACTGCCGGGGCATTGCCCCTGTCCCTGGGTGAAGAAACCGGGGCCATTATCATACCCGCAGAGGATGTGAGGATACATGGCAAGAATATAGTCGAGGTAATGGCGCCCTTGAGACTGAAAGATGCCCTTAATCTGAATGATGGTGATTCCATAACAATTAATGTAAAAAGGCCACGACTTGAGAAGTGAAATATGAACAGGCTTATATTGGATGCACTTATTTTTGATCTGGACGGAACTCTCATAGATACTATGGGTGTCTATTTCCAGACCCTCGATGTTGTGTGTGAAAGGCTTGATTTACCTCCTGTATCCAGAAAAGAGATATCAGACGCAGTAAAAGAGGGCAATTTTAACTGGGATCTCATATTTCCCCTTGAGATGCTGGATAAAAAGGATGGACTGATTAAAAAGGCCAGGGTAGTAATAGAGGAGGTTGACCTCCAGATACCATGGCACGAACTTGAGATATTTCCTGGTGTCAGGGAGATCTTGAAGGAGATCGCGGAGAGCGATATAAAGATTGGTATCGTTACTGCTACACCTGTTCAGAAAATTGAAAAGAAGCTATATCCATTAAAAAGGGCTGGTATTGCGAAACTGCTCGATGTGATTATAACAGAAGATGATGCCTTGAGGGGGAAGCCGGCAGCTGATCCCCTGATTGAATGCGGGAAAAGACTTGATGTGGAAGTAGATAAGAGTGCCTATGTGGGTGATTCGCGTGTAGACATCAAGGCCGGCAAGGCTGCCGGCATGAAGACAATCGGTGTTCTGACAGGGCTGGATGACTATGACTCTCTAAAGAAGGAAGACCCTGACCTGATTATTGACAGTGTGGTTCAATTGAGAGAAGTGATTGACTTTATCTCCTGATCAATATGGCCTTTGGTTAATTGGTTTCTATCCGGAAAAATGAGAATATGGGTAATGTAAAAAACGAAAAAGGGTTGATCATTTCAATGTATAATGTTATTGCATATTATGTATGTATTTATTAAATTGTGCTAAAGAAACTTAATTTATTCAGTATATCATAAGACGGATCGTTTTTATATGGCCTCAGATATCCACAAAGACAGAACCAGAGAGATTGTCTATGCGATCCGCAGGCTCATGCAGGCAGGGGAGATCTATACAAAGGAACTGAATAAGATATATAACGTAAGCGCGGCACAGCTAAACTGTCTTATTGCACTATACGAAAACGGCCCCCTCTCTCCATCTCAGATTGCTAGACATATTCTGGTCAACTCAAGCACAGTAACCGGCATTATTGACAGGTTAGAGCAGAAAGACCTTGTCAAGAGGACAAGGATCTCCACAGACCGAAGGGTGGTTACCGTGGAATTGATGAAAACAGGGAAGATGCTTGCAGAAAATGCCCCACCTCCTATTCAGCAGAAGCTGATTGACGGACTTAACCAGCTTACCAAGGGCGATATAGACCAGATCGCCTTTACACTCAGGAAGCTCACCGATATGCTCGATGTCCAGGATATTGATGTAAAATAATTAGCTCCCCGAAGACATCCTAGAACGCAATTCCATATTTCCACTTGACAGTAAAAGATTATTGTAATAGGTTATAAACTTTCTACTCAAAACATTTGATTTGAAATGATATTAACAGAAAAGAGGGCATGTCTCTCTCTTTTTTTAAGGGGATACTTTTAGTTCGAATAATTTAACATGACACTATGTCAATAAAAATCAACAGAAAAGCCCGTTCATTTGGG
>JAFDJA010000333.1 GCA_019307745.1 Deltaproteobacteria bacterium
AAGAGACTCAACAGGTTGGTGAGGGCGAAGAAGAGCTTGAACGCTATGTAACCATTGATTTCGAGAATGTGGACATTAATCTTTTCATTAAGTATATCAGTGAGTTAACCGGAAAGAATTTTATTATTGATAAATCGGTGCGAGGTAATGTCACCATTGTTTCCCCCACCAAAATCTCTGTGGATGAGGCCTATAAGGTTTTTGAATATGTGCTGGAAGTACAAGGATTCACCACTGTTCCCGCCGGCTCCATCATCAAAGTTATACCTTCAGCAGATGCCAGATCCAAGAGCGTTGAAACCGGCTATAAGGAAGATACCGGCGAGGTGACTGACAAGATTGTTACCCAGTTGATCCCCCTGAAATATGCCGACCCGAATGAATTGAAGAAACTTTTTACCCCCCTTGTTTCCAAGAACAGCGTTGTCATTGCCTATCCTGCCACCAGTCTGCTTATTGTCACGGATGTTTTGTCTAACATCAGCCGTCTCATGCAGATCATCAAGGAGATTGATGTTGAAGATAATATTTCTGAGATTACGGTTCTTTCCATTGAACATGCAACAGCCAGTGAGGTGGCAAAGACGCTGGGCACTATCTTCCAGGGCTCCTCTACTCGTCGAACAACAACACGAACTACCAGTAGAAGGACTCCGGCCAAGGCCCAGAGCAGTGATTCAGGCCCTGCCTCGGGGGAGGTGAGTATCATTGCGGACGAGCGTACCAATGCCATTATTATCATTGCATCTGCCCATGATACTTTAAAAGTAAAAAACCTTGTTGCCATTCTGGACCAGGAAATTCCCAGGGGCAGCGGCAATATCAACGTGTATTATCTCCAGCATGCCAATGCCGAAGAACTGACCAAGGTTTTGACAGCCCTGCCTGATAAATCAGACAAGACAGCTGAGAAGGGCAAAGCCCCGGCAATTTCCAAGGAAGTGCAGATCGTTGCTGACAAGGCCACCAACTCACTGGTCATCACAGCCAATAAGGCTGATTATAAAGTTACCTGGAGGCGCTCATCATAGAAGTGAAAGCTGAGAAGGATTTTGCAGTCGGAGTCGAATGGCGAGGTGCCTTTGCCTATGGCGACGACAGCGGCATTGTTTTTGGTGGGTCACGAGGCGGGGATAGCTCTTCCATTCCCAGTCTTGAAAATCCAAATTTACCGAAAAGTTTTTCAATGGGCATTCTCAATGAGTTTATTGATATAAACGGCCAGACATTTCCTTCCATTTCTGCCGTCCTGAACGCCTTTAAACAAGATAGTGATGTGCATATCATCTCCACGCCCCAGATTCTGACTACTGACAATGAAGAGGCGGAGATCAAGGTGGGCGAGAATGTACCTTATATAACGAGTGCGAACACAACGGCAGCAAACCAGGATTATACCAACTATGAGTATAAGGATGTGGGTGTGACCTTGAAAATAACGCCGCAGATCAACCAGGAGAATACTGTACGTCTCGAAGTTTACGTGGAAGTCATCAAGATTAAAAATGAGGGTGTGGCACTGTTAACCAATACACCGACCACCTTTAAACGCACAGCACAAACCACTGTTATTATCCAGGATAACAGTACCCTGGTAATAGGCGGCATTATCGGGGATGATATACAGGATACTATATATAAAGTTCCCCTCCTGGGAGATATCCCTGGCCTTGGCTGGCTTTTCAAAACCCAATCACAGATTGTGGACAGGGTCAATCTCTACATATTCCTTACACCAAGAATTATCAGGAACCCGGCTGAGGCTCTTGCGGTCACCAGGGAAAAACGGGACCATGCTAATTATCACCATGAAACAGGATGGGACGATGACACCTTCAAGTACAAGGAAAACACCAGGGAAGTTCTGAAATCAAGGCATGTTCCCCAGACAATAAAAGATGAGGAACAAGGCGGCGAGGAGTACAAAGAACCGATAGAGATTAAGTAAGAACATACTTGGAGTGCTGGAGTAATGGAGTGATGTTTTCCCAATACTCCATTACTCCAGTACTCCAGAAA
>JAFDJA010000108.1 GCA_019307745.1 Deltaproteobacteria bacterium
AGCCACGGGGCAACAGGCAAAGGGAATGACCAGGTGAGATTTGAATTGGGATATTTAGGGCTGGATCCAAGCCTTCGGATAATTGCACCATGGAGAGAGTGGGATTTTAAGGGCAGGGAAGATCTTATAGAGTATGCAAAGTCAAAAGGAATTCCTGTGCCCGTGACCAAGGCAAAACCATATTCCAGTGACAGAAATCTCCTTCATATGAGTTTTGAGGGTGGTATTCTGGAAGACACCTGGAACGAGCCGGCGGATGATATGTTTGTTATGTCTGTTTCTCCTGAAAAGGCCCCGGACAAATCCGTATATATAGAGATAGAGTTTGATAAGGGTGACCCGATTGCAGTTGATGGTAAACCTATGACACCGGCCGGGATTCTTGCCCATCTGAACAAAGTGGGTGGTGAAAACGGAATTGGCAGGGTGGACCTGGTGGAGAACCGCTACGTTGGTATGAAATCCAGGGGAGTTTACGAGACCCCTGGAGGAACTATTGTCCGGATCGCGCACCTGGGTATGGAATCCATCACCATGGACCGTGAAGTAATGCATATTCGTGACAGCCTTATTCCACGGTATGCGGAGATGGTCTATTATGGTTACTGGTTTTCCCCTGAAAGAGAGATGCTTCAAAATCTTATCGATGATACTCAGAAGAATGTATCTGGTATTGTGAGGGTAAAACTTTATAAGGGCAACTGTGTGGTGGTCGGGAGAAAATCTGAGCAGTCTCTATATAACACAGACCTGGCAACCTTTGAAGGCGAGGATGTGTATAATCAGAAAGATGCAGAGGGATTTATCAGGTTGAACGCCTTAAGATTAAAAGTCGCGAATATTATAAAAAAATAATGGGATGAACTGTAAATGATTGTCTATAATTAATGACTTCTGATGGTGTAATCTCTCTTTAAAATAAAAAGGAAAAATTAAATGTCAAAAAAGCTATGGGGAGGCCGCTTTAAGGAATCCATAAATGATCTTGTTGACAGGTTTAATGAGTCCTTAAGCTTTGACCGCAGACTATATGCTCAGGATATTCGGGGGAGCATTGCTCACTCCAGGATGTTGGCCAAACAGGGGATTATCTCTGATAATGATGCCTCTAGGATTATTGACGGGCTCACAGAGGCAAAAAGGGAGATGGACCGGAAAAATCATCTGGATAGTGATCTTGAGGATGTACATTCTCTGATCGAGAAAGTGCTCGTGGCCAAGGTGGGTGCCGCGGGAGAGAAGATGCATACAGCGCGCAGCCGGAATGATCAGGTGGCGCTTGATATGCGTATGTATGTGAGAGACGCGGTCACCAGGGTAATTAATCTGATCAAGGAGATGCAACGAGTACTCATTGATCTAGCTGAAAAGAATATTGACCTTATAATGCCGGGATATACTCACCTTCAGCCCGCCCAGCCGGTTCTAGTGGCCCATCACCTGATGGCCTATTATGAGATGTTAAAAAGGGATAAACAGCGTTTTTATGAGGATTTGAAACGGGTAAATGTCCTTCCCCTGGGGAGTGCGGCCCTGGCAGGCACAACCTTTGATCTGGACAGGGAGATGGTTGCGGATGAACTGGGGTTTGACAGTATATCCAAAAACAGCATGGACGCGGTAAGTGACAGGGATTTTGTGATCGAATACATATTTGCCGGTTCAGTGCTTATGATGCACCTTAGCCGGTTGAGTGAAGAGATGATTCTCTGGTCGACGCAGGAGTTCGGAATTATAAATCTTCCTGATGCATTCTGCACAGGAAGCAGCATAATGCCCCAGAAGAAAAATCCGGATATTCTTGAGCTTATAAGAGGCAAGACAGGCAGGGTATATGGCCATTTGATTTCTCTTTTGACCGTTATGAAAGGACTTCCTCTGACCTATAATAAGGATATGCAGGAAGACAAGGAATCATTGTTTGACACAGTAGATACTGTGGAGGACTGTTTGTCAGTAATAACCCTGCTTTTGAAAGAGGTATCCTTTAATGGTGATACTATGAAACAAGCATGTGAAAAGGGGTATTTAATGGCAACTGACCTTGCGGACTATATGGTTGTAAACGGGTCAACCTTCAGACAGGCCCATGATGCTGTTGGAAAGATAGTGCTTTATGCCATTGACAATAAGAAGGAGTTGCATGAGCTGAAACTGGAGGAGATGAAGCAATTTTCAAAGCACATTAAAAAGGATGTATTTAAATGGCTTGAACCGGCTTCCGCGATAAAAAGGCGAAACCTTTTGGGCGGAACCGGGTCCAGGGCCGTTCTAGAGTGCATAAAACAGGCTAAAATGGAGATCAATTCTTGAAAAGCCTTGTATTAACAATCCTGTTAGCATGTGTGGCACTCCTGTTGTTTCAAGGGTGCGGTAAAAAGGCTCCACCCGTGCTACCGGATAAGAGCTGTTTTATCCAACTCACTATGGAGCAGATTTTATCCAGATAAAAAAATAAAATTTTTTTAATTACCTTAAAAAGAAAACTCCGGATTTTTCCGGTCTATACCAAGAGGACGAGAGATGAACCATTTTCAGTATTCGAATCAGGATCTTTATTGTGAAGGGGTGAAAATTGAAGATATTGCCGAAGAAGTAAGTACTCCATTTTATCTTTATCCCCATGCGACTTTAAAGCAGCACTTTAACTCTTTTAATAATGCTTTTGAAGGAATAAGACATTTAATCTGTTTTTCAATGAAGTCAAATTCTAATATGGCCATATTGCGGCTGTTTGCCAGGGAAGGTGGCGGAGTTGATATTGTCTCTGGAGGTGAGCTTTATCGTGCACTAAAAGCTGGTGTTAATCCTGAGAAGATAGTCTATTCCGGTGTGGGCAAAAGGGTTGAAGATATGGAATATGCTATTAAAACAGGGATTCTTATGTTTAATGTGGAGTCCAGACAGGAGCTGTATCTGTTAAATGATTCGGCCAAAAGGCTCAATAAGATAGCCAATATCGCGATCAGGGTGAATCCTGATGTGGATGCCCAAACCCACCCGTATATATCAACAGGCCTTAAAGAGAATAAGTTTGGCATCGATATAAATGAATCTATTGAAGAATATAAGATTGCAGCGCGCCTGGAAAATCTGAATGTTTCAGGTGTATCCTGCCATATAGGTTCACAGCTTACAAACTTAAGCCCTTTCGTGGATACGTTGAAAAAGATCAAGGGATTAGTCAAGAGACTTGGAGACATTGACATCAACATCAAATATCTTGACCTGGGAGGAGGTCTTGGTATCACCTATGACTCTGAAACTCCTCCAATGCCCGGAGAATATGCTGATGCCCTTAAAAAAGAACTTAATAAGACTGAACTGACTCTGATATTTGAGCCGGGGCGTGTGATTATGGGAAATGCGGGAATCCTGGTTACAAAGGTCCTGTATACAAAAACAGCAGGTGAAAAGAATTTTGTCATAGTGGACGCGGCCATGAATGATCTAATGAGGCCCAGTCTGTATAACTCCTTTCATGCTATTCAGCCGGTAAAGGAGGGGGAACGTGAAATCATCACAGCGGATATTGTGGGACCCATCTGTGAGTCAGGTGACTTTTTGGCCAAAAACAGGCAGATTGGTTCACCTGTACCAGGTGAGCTGATCGCTGTGATGAGTGCGGGGGCGTACGGATTCAGTATGTCATCCACATATAATTCCAGACCCAGAGTGGCTGAAGTGATGGTAAAAGAGGAGCAATACTATATTATCAGGGAAAGAGAAAGCTATGAGGATCTTGTAAGTGGTGAAAAGATTCCTGACTTTCTGGAGTAGTTTATGGAAAAGGTTTCGGTTTGTCTATGGTAAAGAAAAAAGAGTCTATAGGTATGCAAGCAATTGAATTTTGGAAGATGAATGGAAGTGGTAACGACTTTGTCCTGGTCGACAACAGGGATGAAACGATAACTGATGATCAGATGGGATATCTGGTTGAAAGGATCTGCAGGCGCAGAGAATCAGTAGGCGCGGACGGGCTTATATTTATTGCCAATTCTGATACATCTGATTTTGCTTGGCGGTTTTTTAATGCGGATGGTAGCGAAGTTGAAATGTGCGGAAACGGGAGCCGCTGCGTGGCGCGTTTTGCCTGTCTAATGGGGATTGCGGGGCCTTCGATGACAATAGATACAATGGCAGGCCAGATTTCGGCTGATGTGTCTGGACGAATGGTAAAAGTGCTTATGCCCAAACCTTCAGATTTTAAAAGAGATATCAATCTTCCGGTTAAAACGGGATGGATCAGTAGTGACTTTATCAACACTGGGGTCCCCCATGTAGCGGTTCAGGTGGAAGATTTGCGGGAGCATCCTGTTTTTGAGCATGGAAAGGAGATCAGATATCATTCCATGTTTGTGCCTGAAGGAACAAATGGAAATCTCTATAAGGTCCTGGAGCCGGGCCGGACTTAATGGAAGTAAGAACCTATGAACGTGGGGTTGAGGACGAAACCCTGGCATGCGGCACAGGTTCTATTGCTTGTGTCCTTGTGGCAAATATCAGAGGTCTTGTCTCCTCTCCTGTAAGAGTGGTAACAAGGGGAGGGGAGGAGCTTAAGATTCATTTTAAGAGGCAGGGAGATGTTTTTGAAGAGGTCTGGCTTGAAGGCGGTACATCAATAGTCTATCAGGCCCGCCTGCACAAAGAAGCCCTTTGATCAATAAAAAAATCGGATTGTGTTGAAATAATAAAATCGTAAGTAGAATAAGGAGATATCAGAATGTTTAAAGGATCTATTGTAGCCTTGATAACCCCTTTTAAAGGCGGAAAAGTTGATGAGGAAGCTTATCGGCAGCTTATAAATTTTCAGATCGAGAATGGTACAGCAGCCATTGTTCCGTGCGGCACCACTGGTGAGTCAGCAACACTTAGTGTTGAAGAGCACAATCGTGTTATCTCTATTGCCATAGAAGCTGTCAACAAAAGAGTTCCGGTCATTGCCGGGACTGGCGGTAACAGCACTAACGAGGCTATAGAGCTGACACGTCATGCCAAAGATGCCGGGGCTGATGCCACATTGCAAGTGACACCTTATTATAATAAACCATCCCAGGAAGGGCTTTTTCAGCACTACAAGGTAATTGCCCAGGCAGTAGCCCTGCCTCAGGTGCTGTATAATGTGCCGGGAAGAACCAGCATAAACATGCTTCCTGAGACTGTGGCACGTCTTGCTGATCTGCCTGAGATAGTGGCAATCAAAGAGGCCTCAGGAAATATTAGCCAGATGACAGAGATCGTCCAGCTTGCGGGAGACAAAATTGCTCTGCTTTCAGGTGATGATAATCTTATATTACCTGTATTGAGTATCGGGGGCGCAGGTGTGATATCCGTGGTTGCCAATATTGTGCCAAAAGAGACAGCGGCCATTATTAAGTCCTGGGAAGACGGCAATACGGTTCAGGCAAGAGATCTATTTATAAAACTCTTCCCCCTTTGCAAAGCCATGTTTTTTGAGACAAATCCAGTGCCTGTAAAGACATCCCTGGCCCTGATGGGCAAGATTGAAGAAGGGCTCAGGCTGCCTCTGGTACCAATGGCTGAGTCCAACCTTGAAAAGTTGAAGAAGGTGTTGACCGAATACAGGCTTATTTGATTATTGTGATGCTGGTATAGCTGATCATAATTGTTTGAACCACAGAGCCCCTGAGGCACTGAGTCTGTCATTCCATAATGAGAGAATATTTTTTTAAACGGGCTGAATTGTTTTCTTGCCTTCTTCTCAACAGCAATAAAAAAATATCCTCTTTGCTCATTCCGTGTCTTATGATGAAGCGGTCGGATTAATTATATTGTCTGCACCAGCTTAACCGGGAGATATGAGTTATAAACTTTATATCTTCCTTTATTGAGAGGTATATTAAAAATGATAAAAGCAATTGTAGCCGGTGCTGCCGGTCGTATGGGCCGACGGATTATAGATATGATTATAAAGAGCGGGGAAATCGATCTGGCAGGGGCCTTCGAACACCCTGGCCACCTTGCGGTTGGAGAGGATGCGGGTCAGATTTCCGGTATAGGTATGACCGGTGTGAAGATAGCAGGCTCAATAAAAGATGTTATTGATTCGGGTGATGTTGTTATTGATTTCACCTCTCCTCAGGCTACTCTTGAAAATATTCGGATAATATCATCCAGCGGACTGGCCATGGTGATAGGTACCACCGGTATCAGCGGCGATACATTGATGGAAATTGAAACCCTGGCAAAAAACATCCGTTGTGTTCTTGCGCCAAACATGAGCATTGGTGTGAATGTGATGTTCAGGATAATAGGGGAAATGGCCAGGATTCTGGGCGACGATTATGATATAGAAGTGCTGGAGGCGCATCACAGGCACAAAAAAGATGCCCCGAGCGGCACAGCAATGAAGCTGGGCCAGGTCCTGGCTGATTCTGTGAACCGTGATATTGATAAGGTTGCGGTTTATGAAAGAAAGGGCATCATAGGGGAAAGGACTGATCAGGAAATTGGTATCCAAACCTTGAGGGCTGGAGATATTACCGGCGATCACATGGTGATGTTTGCGGGGAATGGTGAACGCCTGGAGCTGATACACAGAGCCCACAATAGAGATAATTTTGCCGGAGGCGCCGTAAAGGCAGCCGCATGGGTCGTAAGGCAGCCGGTTGGAACTTATGATATGCAGGATGTGCTGGGATTGAAGTAAGACCTTGGCCTTACACTTAAATAATATGGAAACGGTTTATATTGGTATCGGTTCAAACATCGGAGATAAAAAGGGAAATTGTCTTGACGCTATAGACAGGATAGGGCGGTTACCAGGGTGCCGCATAGAAAATATTTCCAGATCTTATCTAACCGAGCCTGTAGGTGTTGAAGAAAGTCAGGACTGGTACATGAATGGCGTTATCTCAGTTTTAACCAGTATTTCAGCCCCGGATCTGATGAAAGAACTTCTGGAGATTGAAGCGGTATTGGGCAGGGTCAGGGCGAAACGTTGGGAGCCACGTATTATTGACCTGGACATAATCTTTTTTGGAAGTAAAATTATACAAGAGGACCATCTTGTAGTTCCACACCCTCTCATGCACCAGAGACGATTTGTCCTCAAACCAATGGCTGATCTGGCGCCGGATTTTGTTCATCCTGTTTTAAATAAGGGAATGAGAGAGCTGCTGCTCTTGCTGCCAGAGAATAGACAGGCTGTTACGCCTATCAGGGATTAATAGGATGCTGTTTCGATTCATTCTGATAATTGTCCTCATATATATTATAGGCCGCCTTTTCAGGGTGGTTTTCGGCCGCAGAAAGCACAGATATAGAGGTAGTAACGGTGAGGTTGTGGATGAAATGGTGCAGGATCCTTCCTGTAATGTTTATGTTCCCCGGAGAGGTTCTATCAGAAGAGTTGTCCATGGAAAGGAGCTGTTCTTTTGCAGTAATGAATGCGCTGAAAAATATATATCAGATTCAAAAGATCGTTAATTAGAAATATTGCCTTTTAAAAGGAGGGGACAATGAAATTTTTTATTGACACGGCAAATATTGATGAGATCAAAAAATCTAATGGCATGGGAATGCTGGATGGAGTTACAACCAATCCCAGTCTGGTTGCCAAAGAGGGCCGGGATTTCACAGAATTGATGAAGGAGATATGCAGTATCGTGGATGGACCGGTCAGTGCTGAGGTAGTAAGCACAGATGCTGATGGCATGATCAAGGAGGCACGGGGCCTTGCTGATCTTGCGGACAACATAGTGGTCAAGATACCATTGATCAAAGAGGGTTTAAAGGCTGTTAAGGTGTTGACAGAGGAGAATATCAAGACAAACGTGACCCTCTGTTTTTCTCCTGTTCAGGCCCTTATGGCTGCAAAGGCTGGCGCCTCATATATAAGCCCTTTTGTTGGCAGGCTTGATGACATAAGTCAGGTGGGTATGGAGCTGATAGACCAGATATCCACAATCTATGAGAATTATGCATATGAGACTGAGATTATTGTGGCAAGTATCCGTAGTCCCGTGCATGTACTGGATGCCGCTCTTATTGGCGCGGACATTAGCACCATTCCTTTTAAGGTGATGGAGCAGCTTGTTAAACACCCTCTTACAGATATAGGCCTTGAGAAATTCCTTGCTGATTGGAATAAGATGAGTTGATGAATATAATAATCATGAAGAAGACAACCTTTTCATTGATTGGAGTATTTTTTTTTCTTAGTTGCTGTCCGGCCTTAGCCGAGATCTACCGGTATGTGGACGAGAACGGGATATGGCATTTTACCAATATCAGGAGTGACAGCAGGTATAAACTTTATCTCCCGTCTTCATCCCAGAATTCCGATACAATCATTACGGAATTCGGGTATATCATTGATCAGGCGGCAGAAAAATTTGATATTGAAGACTCTCTGATCAAGGCGGTAATAAAGGCTGAGTCAGATTTCAATTACAAGGCGGTTTCAAAGACCGGAGCCCAGGGGCTGATGCAGCTTATGCCCGGGACGGCAGACGCCATGGATGTGAAAAATCCATTCAGTCCTGAAGAAAATATCTTTGGTGGAACAAAGTATCTGAGTTTATTGCTTGAACGATATGATAACAATAAAACCAAGGCTATTGCCGCCTATAATGCCGGTCCTGCGAATGTGGATACACATAATGGAATCCCTCCCTTTCCTGAGACTGAAGCATTTGTTAAAAGGGTATTCACCTATTATAATGAGTATGTATCACAGGGAGAGTAATTGGCAGGCTTGAATTTGGGTGTTTAGAGTGATATGGGAGCTGTAAGATATCAGATATCAGCATGAAAAATATATGTCTTATTATTTGATGAGAATAATCCAGATTTTTATTGACAAACAGCTCCAAGTTAATAGAATGGCAAAATCCTTAAGGCCTTCAGCGGGAATAGCTCAGTTGGTAGAGCCTCACGTTGCCAACGTGATTGTCGCGAGTTCAAGTCTCGTTTCCCGCTCCAGCATCCAAAAGGTTAATTGCTTACTCTGTTGCAATTAGCCTTTTATATATTTGGGCGGCATAGCCAAGTGGCTAAGGCAGCGGTCTGCAAAACCGTTTTACATCGGTTCGAATCCGATTGCCGCCTCCATTTCAAAATTAAAGGTTTGCAGGTGTATCATATACCTGCAGACCTTTTTATTAGGATAAATGCATTAGGGCTTTTCAGCAAGGCGCCGGATGCACCCCCCTCTATTAGGGTGGGCATGAGTTCAGACGGACGAAAAAGCACTTACGGATTGAAAAGAGACCCTGATATTCCAATAATATAAAATCCCAACCATTATAGGATGGTTGGGATTTTGTGTTTTTTATAACCTGTGGAGGGTTAATTCACTGCGTCTTTGAGGGCTTTTCCGGGGACGAATTTGGGGACTTTTTTGGCTTTGATCTTCATGGTTTCGCCTGTCTGGGGGTTTCTGCCCTTTCTGGCCTTTCTCTTATCCACCTTAAATGTGCCGAAGCCTATCAGGGTTACGGATTGTTTCTTTTTGAGTGATTTTGTGATTGATCCCAGGACACACTCTACCGCCTCTTTTGCCTCTTTCTTGGTTGATACGATTTTTGCCACTTCATTGATAAGGTCGCCTTTATTCATTTCTCTTCCTCCTGTAAAAGATTAAAAGAATGGACGTTTTATGAGGGGCATATTACAGGAAAAATGAGAGAATGCAATAAAATAAAATACACCTGCCCGCCAGCGCAAACCCCACAAGCGAGGCAGACGACCCGCTTCATTGCCGACAAGGTACCTTTGTAGGAGATATGGAGTGTCATTGAGGGATAAGCTGCAAGGCTGAGAGAACTAAGAGGGAAAGTAAAAAGAAGGATAAAAGAATTGTCCCTTCTCAGCTCTTTTACTTGAAATAACAGTCGGAAAGAGCTCCGAGTGGCCATTTTTACAGTACATGTAAAAAAAATCCTGTTCATGGAAAATCATGAACAGGATCAATATGTCAATTTACCAGACCGGTTTTTCAAAAAAAATACCACTCACAGTAAAACCGGCTGGGAAATTTTTTCTCTGATAAAGGAGAAGAAGATTATTGTACTGCCTCTTTAAGTGCCTTTCCAGGAACAAACTTGGGAACCCTTTTTGCCTTGATTTTGATAACTTCACCTGTCTGAGGATTTCTGCCTTTTCTGGCCTTCCTCTTATCTGCCTTGAATGTGCCAAAGCCAACGATTGTCACTGGTTCAGACTGTCTCTTTTTAAGAGACTTTACAATGGACTCAATAACGCATTCCACAGCAGCCTTTGCCTCTTTTTTTGTTGATACAACCTTTGCTACTTCAGCAATCAGATCACCTTTGTTCATTTTGCTTCCCCCCTTTTAAAAAATTATAAGAATTTATTTCCTTCCTAGGATTGTTATATAGAAATTATAGCAGAATGCAATAAAATTCAGCATATAGGAAGGTTTTTTTATTTTAGGCATATTATAGATATCGCATCAATAGAGTAATAAAACAATTCCGCACATGGGGCAGACAAGAAAGATAAAAGAACAAGATCAGAATGATACAGTTATCCTGGCATTATATTCAATAATCTATGATCCTGGGATTAACATGCATGATAGCCTGTAATACGATTTTCAGTTATGAATTTCCTCTCCTGCTTTTAAAATTGACCCATGTGGCCTCAATTTGTTAAGCTTATTGTAATACACTGTCAACAGTGATATATATGTCTATGAAATCTGATGGAATTGTCTGCGCTATTGTGTTGTTTTTTTGATGAAACGTAGGTGCATAACCGGAGATGGCAATCATAACACGGTCCCAATGTGTTATATTCTATTAATTACACCAAGGAGGAGAACAATGAGGGCATTATTAAAAGCAGGTCTATTTTGTACAATTTTGTTTTGTTTCAGTTTTTCTGGCGCGTTTGCACAGGATATTAAATTGCCTGAACCGGATTTTAAAAAGCCGGTTCTGAAGGCCTTGAAAAATCAACGATCTGTCCGTAGTTTTGATAGTAAGGAAGTGCCGCTTCAATTACTTGCTGAAGTCTTATGGGCAGGCTTTGGTATCAATCGTCCTGAAACAGGGGGGCGCACTGCGCCGTCAGGAGGAGGTTCCCGGGAAATTGATATTTATGTGGTACTGAAAAAAGGCACATATAAATATAATCCCCAGGAGCACAGCCTTGACCTTGTAACAAATGAAGACTTACGGCCTATAATGTTCACGCAGGATTACGCAGAATCTATTCCAGTTAACCTTGCCTATGTATCAAATCTTAATAGGCTTACCACAAAACTGCCGATTGAATATACAATGATGCATTCGGGTTTAGTAGCCCAGAATGTCAATATATACTGTGTGTCTGTAGGATTGGGATCGGTTATACGAAGTCCAAGGGATAGTGGAAAATTGGCCGAGGCGCTGAACCTGCGGGAAGACCAGAAGGTTATTGCATGGCATGCCCTTGGTTATCCCGGTACAGGGGGCAGTGAACAGGCAGGTAAGAAAGGCGCTAAGTCAGGCAAGAAGGCCGCTAAGAAAGGCACGAAGCGCCCTAAGGGGAAGGGAGGGGGAGGGGGTATACCTCCGTTAGTGAGCCCTCGGTAAGGAAAAGGTCAAATTTTTATTAGCCTTTGCTGGCATCTCATGAAAAGGCAGCTGAAAATTTTCTTCGCTGCCTTTTTATAGAGATGAGATTACTTATTTAGTGCCTTCCACCCATAAATGAATTGAAGACACTAGGTGGTTTCCAATTCAGAAATGAGGAATTTTTCGCAAGGTCAAGTCACTATTAGGAGTCTTTCCAAAATCTCCCTGAAGGGATCTGAGCTCTTTATTTGCACGGGCAAACTCTATCAGAAGGGATTCCATTTGTTTCCAGTAATCCTCCTCTGTCATTTCAGTCTTACGGTTTCGCAGCAGAGATATGGACCTTTCAAGATCATGAGTTTTCACTGTAAGTTTGTATACTTCCTGTGACTCAATCTTTCCAGGAGCCCCTGCTGCGGAGGTTGGGGGAGCCTTTATTACATCCATATAGGCAATCTGTGCCAGTCTCCCGTCGTTTTGGGTGGGGTCAGGTTCTGTATTAAAAAGGCCGTCGCCATTGTCATCAAGGCACGGATGTTCTGATGGTAGCCAGTCCTTGTCATCATACCACTTTTCCACACTCTGACGTCCATATAGAAAGGCCTCCCACATTGAGACCCGACCGTTCTTGTCCCGGTCTCCTGCATGGTTTTCCAATGCCTCTATAAATAGTTGAGGAAATATGGTGTCGAATTTCTCGGCCCTGGAACGTGTAGCACTGATAATGACTCGACCGGGAGATGACAGTGCGGTGGCAAAAGGATAACTCGATCCTGTGGTGTTGACCACAATGATATCCTGTTCTGAAAATTGTCCTAAAAGTTCAGCAAACATGCGTCCCGTCATATCCGGCCCTACTATATTAAACTTTCCTTCTTCTCCGTTATTAGTGCCATGTCCGACCAGGAAGATAAAAATCTGGTCTCCGGGCAGAACAATCTCACTGAGGGCTGAAATCCTTTCTTTGATTGTCTCTTGCCGGCATGGTCCTGAAATTCTCTGTTCTTCAGGGTCACTCTGACCTGACAGGAGTGTGAGATTATTAGGCTGATAACCATAGTCAGTAATAAGTGTTTCATATAGCCTTAGAGACTGTTCCTGAAAACGTCTGGCGTATTTCTCTTCAGCTGCTGCCCCGGCAAAGATAAATGCGTACTTATGGGTTGTAAGGTCTGCGGGGAAATAGTCTCGTGCCTGTGCCGTTAATGGATCAAACAGCAGATATTGAGCTAGCATAATCAGGTAAAGCATCATCGGCACACAGTTTTTCATGACATCCCCCTTCTTCGACGGATAAGCCATTCAAGGCTGAAAAGGCTTATCAGCAGTAACAGGACCAGAGGTACATCCCAGATTTCATGTTCAATTTTTATAGAGTATTCATTAGGTATATGTGCAAGGTCATCCTCTAACCGGTCCGCATTATTTATGGGGTAAAACTTTCCGCCGCTCTCTTTTGCTATCCTTGCAAGGAGCGTGGCGTCCATGCCGGGATTCTTATATTCCACATTGGATTCTGTCACCAGAAAACTGGCCGGGGCCTTTCCAAATTCCCTTGAAGGCGTCGCGGATGTTGCCTCAAGGTTATACATCCCGTCCTGTTCGACAACAAAGGCACCTGTATAAATACCTTCTTCATCGATCGCCCATTCAAGTTGCATGTCCTGAACACCTCCAGCAGCATCTGTTATCTTCAACCAGACGGTGGCATCATTGATGGGAGAATAGGCTTTATCCGACACGCTGACCCTTACCTGGACCTGTTCACCGACACTGTATGAATCGTGGTCCAGTGCCAACTCAACCTGTGGGGGGGATTCAGCGGCCAGCCATCGCAGGAGCTGACGCCAAAAACGTTCATGGGATGTGTCCTCATGGGGCATCAGCATCTGCCAGCGCCATGTGCTTGCCGTCATAATAGCTATTGTATGACCCCGACCGAATCGTTGGTAAGCGATCACAGGCAGGGGTGCGTTATTATATGAAAGGGCAGGGTGGATGGCGAGGACCGTGGCGCCTGGTTTGGCCCGTCCAGAGACATTAATGCCCTGCAGCAGAGGCATTTTGTCCCACAGTTGCCGGTTTTCTTCCCCTTCAGGGCCGAGGCGCATGAAGACGGAATGCTTACCTTCATCTGTAAGGCGCAGTTTGAATTCTCGACCAGTAGGGTGGTCTCCCTTGCGAGCGCCCCCACGAAGCTGGAGGGGGAGCTGATTTTTATGGAGCAATGTTACCGGTAGGAGGTCAGAAATAGGTGTTTCAATGAAACCCTCCTCAAAGGCGTAGGAACTGGCGAGCATGAGAAGACCTCCACCCCGTTCGGAGACATAGTCATGAACCAGGGACAATTGATCGTCTGAGAATGAGGCCCTGGATATATCTCCCAAAATGATTGCTTCATATTTATACAATTCTTCCGCACTTGCGGGGAAACTGGAGGCAAGTTCAAGGGGTGATTCAATCCCCTGGCGCAGGAACTTTTGAGGACCGGTCTGTAAATGACTTACAAGACGCAGACTCTTATCATCCTCCACAGCACGTCTGATGAACTTATATTCATTTCGAGGGTGTCCTTCGAAGTAGAGGATATTTGAGCGCCTTATTTCATTGTTGACCAGAAAAGTCCGCTTGTTATTTTCTGTGATAATTTCATCTGTCTGTTCAGGAATCCGCACGGTATAAATCAGATTACCTTCCTTTTCAGGTGTCAGTTCCAGGGTATGTCTCCTGATGGTCAAGTCTTGTTCAACCTTGATCCGTTTTGAAGCCACGACTTTATCGTCTTGTTCTATCAACAGTTCCAGCTCACGCCCTTCATATCCCCGGCTGCCAACAGTGACATGAACATCAAAGATTGAGTCTTCCATGACCGTTTTAGCAGCCTTCACCTGAATAATCTCATGGTCTATTGCGATATGTTCCTGTCCCACACCTATGGTAAAGACAGGGATATCAAGGGATTTCAGAAGTCTGGCCGTGTGCAGGGAATCCTCATTACTGTTGTCTCCACCATCTGTCATAAGTATCACCCCCGACAGGGGTAAACCTTTTAATTCTTTGATCACGTGCTCAAGCCCTTGTGCTATCGAGGTCTTGGAGCCTGTAAAGGAAAGGTCTGCCTCACCGGAGATCCTGCTGGTGTTTGAATCAAAACTAAATGTACGCAAGCGGAAAATCTCTTGCAGACGGTCCGTCATCCAGTTTGACCGGTAGAGAAACTCGGAAACCATTTGCCATCTGGATTTCTCTTTCTCCATGTCCTTGATGTCCATACTGCGGGAATTATCCACCATCAGGGCGAGATAGCTTTCCTGGGGAATAATGTTTGAGACAACCAGCAGGGGCTTCAGGAGGCAGAGAAAAAGGATCGACAAAACCAGAGCCTTAAGCGAGACTAATAATAATTTCAGCGGGGCGGAGATTGTCACGGTCGTCTGCCGATAAAGTATATAGACCACGATGACAAACAGCACGATGCCGCTGAT
>JAFDJA010000334.1 GCA_019307745.1 Deltaproteobacteria bacterium
ATTCGCACTGAAAATTCGAGTAGCCTTTCTTCCAGATCATATGTCTGTTTTTTCATCTTTTCCTGTTCAAAATTCGATGTTGGACGTTCGATGTTCGATGTTCACTTATCTGATCAGCCTTTACTCCCCGCTACATATTGATCAACCTTTGCTGGCTCTATGCCCCATTAAGCGACCAATCATAATCCAGGTATTTGACCTTCAGCCTCTCCCCGACAGCTTCCATGCGTCCCTTAAGATCACCTCTGGCATATTTCAGGAAATATCGAACAATATCATTATTGAAGTCTTCAGCATACCATTTAAAGATGCTGCTTACGTATAGGTTGCTCCCATCCAAGCGATTATAAACGGGATTGTTAATAAACGACGTGACCATCTCGTCCAGCTGACGGTCCAGAATCTTTCCCATATAAGGCTCGGGGCGCAGTGGGGGACAACTCCCTGATGCACAGTTAACCGCAAAGTGAATACGGGGATCTTTGAAACGTTTCCTGAGGATGCCATGCTCAATATCATCCAACGTGATCACCTTGCCATTGATCCTGGCGATCTGCTTTTTCCAAGGGCTTTTAAAGAGGCTTCCCAGATCTTTTATGGATTTGACATCCGGGTACCCGGTCAGGATCAGTTTAATGGTCCAAGCATTGTAGGCATTAATATAAAAGGCAAATTGCTCATTTCTGGAGAGACCGACGGTCTTGGTGTTTTCCAGAAGACTGAGATATCTATCCAGCCTGAGTTCATCCGTTTTAAACCCCTTATAATCCACTGCTCCATTTTTAACGTATCTCTTTAAAAGCTCCCCATAGAGACCGTGGTCAAGGGGTTCTTCAGCAAATACAATACCGCTTTTCCATGGATTGCCGCTGATGAAAAACAGCATCAGAAGAACAATGAGAATATTATATTGCGTTTTCACGTCAGCCTCCCACGGCAAGATAGATTATTTTTTTCCTTCCAAAGGCGATCTCTCCCGCTTCCAGGAAGATTGCCCTGCTCTACTCTTTGAATAGGGATCATTGATATCACTTTTTCCTTAGCCTGCGCTGAGGTACAGGTGCCTTTATGGAATATATTGGATTCGCCAAGGTCCACCAGCCCGGACGCTCATACTTTGCAAATTCTACTCTCGTGATAAACTTACTGCCCTTATACCCCAGATCATGATCGTGTGACAGTGGTTGTCCGTTCATCTCCAGTGCCAGCATGATCCTTCTCTTTGAATCCAGGAGTTCGCTGATAGGAAAAGATTCGATATAGTGGGCTTGACCACCGGGTTTTGACCTGGTCTCTCCAAGGGAGTGAAAAACAGCATATTGTGCTTCGGGTTCAGGTCTTATCAGTTTCAGGATCTCCTCGAAACGGAACCCTCCCCATTTCACATCCTGTACAGACCACCCCTCAACACAATGAAAGTCAGAGATCTGCTCAACCCGGGGCAACTCCGTCAGATCCTTATATGAAAGCTTAACAGGTTCTTTCACAAGACCGTCTATCAGAAACTCATAGGGTACAGAATTCCCGTCAGATTTTTTTACTGCTCCTGTTTTGAAATCAAATTGGAAGGTATCATTTTCAACACTCCTAACAGGAAAGCTGTCCGCTATGAAAGCCCATGCATTAAAAGGGAGGTTAATAAGCAGGAGTATTCCACCCATCACTTTCATGAAGAGTCTTCTTGTGAGACTTGAATCAGGCCTGCTGGATTTCATGGCTGTCCTCAGCTGTAAAGATATAATAATAACCAAAATCCGCCACCTAAATTCTGAATCATCAACAAAGACGTAGGATTTTGGTCTATCCCTGGGCACCAGGAAAGTTATAAAATCAAGGCATATGGTATAAGGTTTAAGATGTAAGGTTTGTCTAGACCGTATGCCATATACCTTAAACCGTATACCTTTTAATTACGCCGCAGATCCGCCTCCGGCAGATGACATCTTGATGGTGGATCAGGGATAACACGGCAAACCAGTGCCCGTACTCATGAATAAGTTCATATGTAGAACTCCTCTTGATACTATATTATCAAGATCTGTGCCAAACCCTCAATTCAGGTAATTTACGGAAAATACTACTTATTTTAATGGGTTAGCCAGGAGGATGATTAGCAGGCAGGTCTTGTCGTGACATCTTGACATTATAAAGGTATTCTAAGGCCGATATGAAGGGAGGGTTCTTTCAAGAAACAGCTAGGTCCTTGCCTGATTAGAGTAAGCCCCAACTTATTGAGTAGATACACTAAAACGTCAAGACCGGTCAGAAGAACAATAGAAAGTGGCATTAATAATGAAAATACTGTCTCAAATAATTTATTGACACAGTAGTGTATCATGAGACACCACCTACTATAGGAGAAAATGATAGATTTCTTAAGAATTCAGCCATTGTTCTAGAATCGGTTGCAGTACTTCATGAGGCTGGTATCCGTTGGTGAGATAGGCATAGCCATTTTCGTCCTTGACCAGGACCGTGGGAAAACCCGTAGCACCAAGCCTGCGGGAAAAATCGAAATCCGCGATCGTGGCTCTTTTCATCTCCTCGGATAGGAGCCGTTCAGAAAAGATACCGCAATCAATACCGGAATCCTCTGCAATCTTAGTGAGTATATCCTGTTGAGTAATATCATCATTCTTAACATAAAAGGCATGTTGGAGCTTGGAAAAGAAATGCAACGCTTCTATGTCCCCACGAATCTCCTTTACTATAACAACCGCCCTGCAGGCCGGTTCAGTATCATATGTGAAATCGTCGCGATCCAGGAGGCCGAAGGAGAATGGCTGCCCGGAATACTGATTAACCTCCTTCCAGTGATGGCGAAGAAAGTCCTTGCGCTCCTGATCCTGAACCTCAGTTGTACCGGGATGAAGGCCGCCGACCACAATGGACACATCTCCCCGACCAAGGCACTGCTCTGCAAGCGCTTGTATCACCGGAGAGAAACCCCAGCACCAGGAACACATTGGATCACCTATATATATGAGTTTCTTATCCATAAGCGAGTAGCGAGTCGGTTGAGCTAACAGGGTTATCAGAAAAAGTAAGCCTTTATTATCTATCGTGAAATTCGACAGGATCTGACCGGATGAAGACGTTACGCCAAAAAAGAAAAGTCATAGTAAAAATGCGAATACAAGTATTTTTATCTCTCTTATCATATCTGCTTAGCCCCCTTGCATATTTCCGTAGATATTAATATAAAAAGAATAACTATCATGTCAATTAATCCCTTTTCATACAAAATGGGAATCCATATCGTTTTAATAATGAAATCTCCGGGTGCATACGGTATCTTATGAGAGTTTATTTTTTCAGATTGTAATATTACCTGAGCATAATAAGCTTTAAACAACACTATATCAATT
>JAFDJA010000109.1 GCA_019307745.1 Deltaproteobacteria bacterium
AGAAATTTCAAGCAGGATAGAGAATTTCGTGGGCATCTGGGAGTTTAATTGAACTATAGTTCAAGCTCTTAACAATGGTTGAGGTGATGCTTATAAGTGTGAAGAAAAAGGAATTAAGTATATTATCTTAAAGTATGATGATCTGGTCAGGTTTTTATGGCTGCTGGTAAAGCTGTTCTGGGCTCTAATTAGCCACTCACCGGCACTTGCAATGCTATAAAAAACCGAGAGGAGTATACCCGGATTTTAAGGAAGTCTGTAAATATTAACTGACATTAGGAGGGATTATTATGCAGAAAAAAGTTTTGGCAATCATACTTGGTTTTTTTATGATTTTTTCGGCTAATGCAGTTATGGCTGGGGCAATCGATGGTTCCTGGATTATCACCGTGGCCCTTGAAGATGGTGGAGGAGGAGACGTAAACTTTGAATTGAAAGAGGCTGGCGGCAAAATTTCAGGTTCATATTCCGGAACACAGGGAACCGATGTTCCTGTAACGGGAACACTCAAAGGCAATAAGATAGAATGGGCATTTGAAGGAATTGAAGGGGTAATATTTTACTCAGGTGAGGTTCTGGAAGACGGATCATTGAAAGGTGCCTGTGAGTATACATGCTGTGGCGCTGGCCAGTTTACCGGTATAAAAGGCAGTGGCGGAAGCATAGCTTCACCACCTCCACCTCCTCCAGAAGGCGGTAAAGGCGGCAAGAAAGGCGGCAAGAAATAAGTAGAATTCTGGGCTTTTATTTAAGTGTGCGCGCTATGCCCGGGTAGGCAGTATATTGCCTGCCCGGCCATTTTTTTTACGAATTCTGTAATTTTGTTACAACAGGCTTCAGGGCAAGAAAATCAGACAATTGCTCCATAAAGTCAGACCTGGCAGACACATGGAAAGGGTGTTGGAACTGGATGGATGTATTGTACACTGGTGCCTTCCTCTTCATACATTGATAGGGGTAATATTGATGTGGTCAAGTAAAAGTAGACACCTTGTTAAGCGGCCAATAGTATAGAAAAAGGGGTCGAGCCTGTTCTTGAGTCTTGATGGTATTTTTGAACAAAAAAGAAAATTTTAAGAATATCGACTTATATCTTCCAGAGATCAGAAAATGTCCTCAAAAAATAAACAACTTTTTCCCCTACTTTTAATCAGGATGATGCCCTGAAGTTTTTCAGTTTCTAAGAATTGAATCCATAACATCCCGATTCATAACACCATGCCAGCTTGAGATACCTTCTCTAAATCACAGGACCAATCCAATCCTTTGATAAGGAAATAATACCGAAGTTAACTCGCTTCCCAACCATCTATAAGTCGTACTTATGAGTTGGATTTAGGGAAGACAATAAAAATCGTTTCCAGTCGCTGCTCTTTTCCTCTCGTTTCTTATATTTTCCTCTCGTTTCCTATATTTACCCCCTGTAGGGGGTATCCCTCTGGTTTGCTTTCATGAAAATCGTCACGTATTATTATCAGCACAACAGGAGAAGTGCGCATATACAACTTTGACATCAGGCTGAAATGGTCTTTAAAACAAGGTAATTGTCCGCTCCAACGCTCTAATTTTATTAGAGATTTGGGGCTTTTTTTATTCAGGCACAGGATGTCGGGTCATGCGGTTCGGACACCTCTAAAAGGGATGATTTTGGGCGTAATTGCTTTTTTAAAAGGGCAGGATAATGGGTGCTAACTTGCCATAGACCGGTACAAAAAGGATTTTAAGGGGGGGGGTAGCTATACCTGTTGTGTACCATTTGCGAATAAAAAGATCTTTCTCTGCGTCCTCCGTGGCTCTGCGAGAGACATAAGAAAAGAAGTCAACTCCGCCTTAGACCGGTACAAAAAAGGTTTTAAGAGGAGGGTCTTATTTTTATACCCGAATGTACCTCTTTGTACCATTCGGAAACATCTTTTTATTCCAAAATCCCTTATTTTTCGTCCCTCTGCAGCTATGGAAGGATAAAAAACTCATGCTCATCGGTTATGCATTTGTACCTGTTTTTGTATTTGTTCTGTACCTGTTTTCGGTACAAGTACCAGATAATGGAGCTATGATGACAGAAGATACGACACAGACAGAGGGCCTCAAAATAATTGATAGAGGAAAGCATGAGGACAATCCTAAAAAAACAAATAATTTGACATGGAAATTATAGGTAATACCCCTAAGACATATAGAGTGCGAGTTCGAGTTCGAAAAAGAGAGGCCTGTTTATTAACTCTGGCGAAATTCTCCAGCTATGATATACTCACATATGTCACTTTTTCACGCCATATTCAGTTCAGTTGCCACTCTTCTAGTTATCAGCGTGGTTGGATTTTTTATCTTAAAAAGAAAAATTCTACCTGAGCAGATTATCCAGTCGCTTTCCCCTCTGGTGTTGGAAGTGGCGCTTCCATGTCTGGTCTTCTATAATATTGTAACCCAGTTCAATCCCCTTGAATACGCGGGGTGGTATCAACTCCCTTTGTGGTGGTTGGGTTTTACATGCTGCAGTCTGTTGCTTTCAATCCTGTTCAGGTCTGTTGCCAGGAAGGATATACGCAGGGAGTTCAGTATGTCTCTGTTTTATCAGAATGGTATATTTGTCCCTGTAGCTGTTTTGACAGGCATGTACCCTGGTGATCCCACCCACACTGTGAACCTGTTTCTTTTGATGATGTTTTATCCCGCCTTTATATTTAATACTTATTCTCTGTTTTTTATGAACAGGGTGGAAAAGATGAACTGGCGAAGGACCTTTAATTCCGTTTTTATCATGACTGTGCTGGCAATCCTGATAAGGCTGTCAGGTACAGAGGTGTTTATTCCCGGATTTATGCTTTCCATGTTTAAGATGCTTGGAGGGCTTACAATACCACTGATTATGATAATACTGGGCGGGAGTCTGTATATTGACTGGCATAACAGGAGCAGGGTACACGGTCTGGAGGTGGCGAAATTTGTGGGTGTTAAAAATATTGCCTATCCATTAATATTCCTGGGTTTGATCTATCTTGTTAAACCCCCTTTTCCTGTTGCTCTGCTGATTTTCATAGAGAGCGCAGTCCCTCCAATTTCAGCTGTGCCAATATTTATTCGCAGAGCTGGGGGGAACCATTCAGTAACAAATTATTTTGTTGTGGCCAGCTTTGTTTTTTCACTTGTCTCCATACCCATTATGTTTATCCTGTTCAGCAGGATGTATATGTAGCGTAATTTCAAATAATAAGTGCAATAGCTGATGTTATGCGGCCTGTTTAGGACGATAGTCCTTTTTACTCCGAATCCTTTTAATTTCTCGACTGATAGTTGATTTGTGAACCTGAATTTCAGAGGCAATTTTTTTATATGTAAATAAAACCTGCTTTTTAAAAATGCGTAAATTTGATATCTTTGTTCTTGAGTTAACTGCGTGTGTTTACCCACAAGCACTCCCTTTTAGTGGTGGTTAAAGAAATGCATATTATACCGCAGTTAACTCATTTCTCAACCACCTGGAACTTGTACTTATGAGTTGAATCCAAAAAGATTTACAATGGCCACAGAATTCATTCAACATTGGGAGGCGTTTCACCATACTAATTTGAAAGAATGAAGTTTGCCGATTAATCCTTTGTCCGTTTTAACGGCGAAAGAACAGTCTTGTAGACCTTAAACTTCGATTTGGATAAATGAATGGTTGATAACTTTATCTTCAGAGACATTAATCCAAAAATCAAAATAGGAACAGCAAGTGATCGTTATGCTGGCTGGATTGGACAGATATACACTCAGGGGCAATACAAGATTTCAGCCAGAACTCATAAGGTAGGCAATGAAACATTCAAAGAGGAAACCCTGCCTGTCGAAAGTGTAAGGGAGTATTTTGAACATTTCAGTGTGCTTGAGATAGACTTTACTTTCTACAAACCCTTGCTGAATATAAAACTCCAGCCAACATCAACATATAGTATATTACAGAGTTATCATAAATATTTGAAGGATAAAGATGAGTTAATCCTGAAAGTTCCACAAGTAATCTTTGCTCGAAAATTTTGGAGTGGTGGAAAGCAGATAGATAATCCCAATTACCTGAACGCAGAGATGTTTGCTAATCAGTTTTATGATCCCGCCAATGCTATATTTGGTGATAAGGTTACTGGGTTTATATTCGAACAGGAATATCAACGCAAGGCAGATAGAATCCCATCAGGAGAGTATGTAGAGAATCTTGATGAGTTCATTGGTTCGCTGCCAAAGGATGATAGATACCATATCGAAACCAGGACAGAATATTATCACACCGAGCCATACTTCGAAATGCTTCATAAACATGGTGTTGGACACATACTGTCCCATTGGATGTGGTTACCGCCAATTCGTAAGCAGTTTCTTAAGTCTCACAAACGGTTTTTTAACTCAGGGAAACAATGCATCGTAAGGCTGTTGACACCAATAGGAGTCAGATATGAAGATTCATATACTCAGGCTTATCCTTTTGATAAGACGGTTAAAGGGATGATGAATCCAGAAATGATCCCTGAGGCAGTCGAGATAATGAACGCAGGATTAATTAAAGGGGTTTGCGTCAATGTTATAGTTAATAATCGTGCCGGTGGCAATGCTCCACTCATAGCGAAAGAGTTGACTAATAAATTTTTGGAATCCTGGCAATAAATATATTAGTTCATAATAGAAATATAAACGGTATCTGTGACTGGCTAAAAAACAGCGACCACACATGCTTAGGTTGAATGCAATCTGGTATTGGATAATATTCATTATATTTGATATTAGGCTATATTTTATTCAAGGATAAAATAGATGGGGAAAATTCAAATCTTTGAAAGTGATTATATAAGAAGATGTCAGATATATTAAAAATATTTTTAAAACTAGGACAGGAAGACACCAATGAGGAAGTGTCATTTCAAGTGATGAAATCCGTTTACGAGACCCTGGATGAATACCAAAAAGAGAGATTTTTCAAGAATATTATTGAAAGAATCGAGATCTCTGTAGAAGATTTACAACCTCTATTGGATGAGCTGTCTGACTGCAGTAAAGATAATCCAAACCTACCTGGAGTACTCTCAGAGTTAAGGAGCCATATTGTTTCTCCACGATTGAATATCTTTAGAAAAATATCTCGTTTACCTGGAGGACTGAAGTTCCTGCTGGACTTTAGAGGAGATCTTCTTTCAATCCAGCGATTCTCCCAAAGCAATCTCAAACCCCTTGAATCAGATTTAACACTTTTGTTTGAACTTTGGTTTCAGGAAGGATTTGTATACCTGGAAGAAATTACCCTTGATTCCTCCTACAGACAGATAGAACTAATTAAGAAGAGTGATCTAGTTCATCCAATGAACAGTATCGAAGAGATGGGACAACGTCTGGGTAGAGATCGGAGGTGTTTTGCCCTATATCACAGGCTTATCCCCTATGAACCTATTATCTTTATAGAAGTAGCACTGTCTAAAGGCATTTTAAGAAATATAGCTGATATAATTAATAGGGATAAAAATCGGACAGAGGAAAAAGATGCTGACACGGCTATCTTTTATTCCATAAATAATACCCAAAATGGCCTTACAGGCCTTGGTATGGGAAAGATGTTAATCGGACAGGTTGTAGACTATCTTAAGGAAGATAATGAGAAAATAAAAAAATTTGCCACCCTGAGTCCCTTACCCGGCTTTTGGAAACGTTACTTTAAGCCTATTCTAGAGGGAAAGGATGAACCCTTTATCCTGAAACACATGGATGTCGTCTCTTATTTTTTTAAAAAGCAGCAGGAGAAGATAATGGCTTATGCGGGCCTGCAAGAGTTTAACACAGAACAGCTTAATGCTTCATTGCTTTCCATTTTATCCGATGAGTCATGGTCAGAGAATAAAGAATTGAGAGAGAGCCTTCATGATCCACTCGTTAAAGTAGCCTATACATATATCTCGAAGGAGAAAAATCTAAAAAACAAGCCCTTGAATCCTGTCGCAAATTTTCACTTGGGGAATGAGGCGACAGTATCATTGAAGAACGTCAACTTCCTCGGTAATCCGACCAGTAAAGGACTGGATGAGTCCTGCGGCATCATGGTTAATTACATTTATACGTCCGGATGGCTAGCTCGGATTCAAAGGTCACTAAAAAGGTTCGGCAAAATGGAAGTCACTTAAAAACGGATTCAGACATTTATCAAGGCGCCAAGATAAATCTAGGGTTGTATTTCGTATCTCCTGGGATTATGCTAACTGTTCAGCTCAGATATATTTTACAAACCATGTGCGAACTATCTGCTATGCTTAGGTACCTATCCCGGCCTTTACTGCCCTTGTCGCATAATATGTTGCTCCATCCCTTTCCATTGTTGCCCCAAGAAAATCTAGATATTGACATCCCTGGCTATATAATATTATGATTTTGGCATGAAACGGTAGGGTGATCTCCTCCATGGGACACTAAGCCATAAAAATAGCAAACATAAACGCTTCGGAATTTACCGCCTGGATCTCCGGCCGAGTGTGACCGGGACGGATAAGGAATCCGTAGGATATCTTATTGAGTTTCAATTAAAGGGTCCTGTAGTTTTATCAGCAGCCCCTTTTTTTGTTCAAAGCGAGATGTCAGAAGGTCATGGCAGGAACTCCGGATAGAAAAGGAGACTGAAATGGATAGAAAAAAAGTTACAATCTCGGATATGCAGGGAAAGAAAGAACGGGCACAGAAGATATCCGTCATGACCGCCTATGATTTTTCCACAGCAGGTCTTGTGGATCAGGCAGGAATTGATGTTATCTTGGTTGGAGACTCCCTGGGTATGGTGGTACTGGGATATGACTCTACCGTTCCTGTGACAATGGATGAGATGCTTCATCACTGCAAGGCGGCGTCAAGGGGGGTAAAAAGCAGTTTTATCATAGCTGATATGCCGTTTATGTCCTACCATGTTAGTCCGGCCCAGGCAGTGGAAAATGCAGGAAGATTTCTTAAAGAGGCAGCATGTGATTGTGTAAAGATTGAGGGGGGCAGTGACATGGCCCCAACTGTCAGGGCTATTGTCAGGGCAGGTATCCCGGTCTGCGCCCATATAGGGCTTACTCCTCAGACAGCTACCATGCTTAGCGGATTTAAGGTTCAGGGGAAGGATGAGGAGAGTGCAAAAAACCTTGTAAAGTCAGCCAAGGACCTTGAGGATGCAGGGGCCTTTATGATTGTAATGGAATGCATCCCTGATCTCCTTGCAAAGGAGATAACAGAGGCACTAAAAATCCCGACTATTGGTATAGGTGCTGGCAAGGATTGTGATGGACAGGTTCTTGTGTATCACGATCTGGTGGGGCTCTTTGAGAAATTCACGCCAAAATTCGTCAAGCAGTATGTCAATCTGGCGCCTCAGATTAAAGAGGCACTGGTAAGCTTCAAGGAAGATGTGGAAAACGGGACCTTCCCAGGACCTGAGCATTCCTTTCCCATGAAGAAGGAATAATAAAATGAATTTTTTGATTGTAGGTCCAGGGGCAATGGGCTGTCTGTTTGGAGCTCAGTTAAAGCGGGCAGGCTTTGATGTCACCCTGCAGGACTATCTGCCGGAAAGGGCAGAAAAGATCAACGAACAGGGTATTGAGGTAGAAGGTGTCACTGGCGAGCACCATGTTAACATCCCTGTGCTGACCGGCAATTTTGATATCCAGCCTGATATTGCCATTATCTGTGTTAAATCAGATAAGACTCGAAAAGCGGCAATGACCCTGAAACCTTTAATCACCGAAAAGACATCGATTGTCACCCTGCAGAATGGTGTTGGCAATATTGAAATACTGGAAGAGATATTTGGAAGGGAGAGGGTGCTGGGCGGGGTCACGTCCGAAGGCGCCACCGTGCTAGGATGGGGGAGAATCCGGCACGCAGGACAAGGAACCACTATTATTGGGCCTTCTGGTCCTGCGGAAAAAATTATTTCCGCCTTTAACAAGGCTGGTTTTAGGACTGAAGCCTCAGATGATGTGGTTAGCCTCATATGGGGTAAACTCATTATCAATGTGGGCATCAACGCCTTAACCGCTCTTACTGGACTAAAAAACGGACGCCTGCCCCTGTATAATGGGACGCGTCTGATTATGGAGGATGCAATAAGGGAAGCCTTGGCAGTTGTTGAGGCAAAGGGGATCAAATTACCTTTTCCGGATCCTTTAACGAGGGTCATAGAGGTGTGTGAAGCAACCTCTGAAAACAGGGCATCCATGCTTCAGGATGTCATCAATAAAAAGACCACTGAGATCGACTTTATAAATGGTGTTATTGTCAGGGAGGCCAGAAGGCTAACCATCCCGGCGCCTGTCAACCAGACCCTTACATCACTGATACAAACCATCCAGTCAACATATCATGAAAGAATTGAGATTTAATCCTCTGAAATGGCCCCTAAAGATAAAAAGAAGTCTCATTGGGCATGGATTATACTTGCTGCCTGTCTTGGGACACTTTTCATAAATTATTCAGTGCGTCTTGGTTATGGAGTCGTACTCCCTGAGATGATCAGGGTATTGGACCTTGACCGCACTTCCGGCGGGTCCATCTTCAACTTCTTTCTCTTTGTCTATATCTTTCTGACACCACTCTGCGGATACCTCACTGATCGTGTAGGCGCTCGTGTGGTAATGACCATCAGCATTTTTATTCTGGGAGTAGGCACATTTTTGATGGGTAGGGCAGAGACCCTATTTTCTGCATGTCTTGCATTTTCTGTGGCAGGTTTTGGTTCTGCGGGAATGTGGACACCTGCTGTTACTCTTGTAATAAGGTGGTTTTCTCCGAACCGTAGAGGTCTTGCTCTAGGTATACTGACAACCGGGACAGGGCTGGGATTTGCTTCCACAGGGATAGTCTTCCCATGGATAATCCATCATTTAAGTTACAATTATGTCTGGTTTTTGCTTGGGACCGGTGCATTTGTTATGGCGTTTATTAATGGTCTCCTGCTCAGGAGCAGTCCGGAAGAGGCCGGTTGCACCCCATGGGGGCAATCAAAAGATTTTATTCATAAAAGCAAGGCAGAACTCACGTTTTCTGACAGGAACCTATCATTCACTGCTATCTTCCATAATCCGAATTTTTGGGTCATTGGGCTATCCTACTTCTGTATATCCTACGCACTATATGGCATAACCACTTTCATGGTGGATTTTGCAAGATATCAGCTTGGGATGAGTCTGGAAAGCGCAGGCTTACTTGCTACACTGCATGGTATTACCCAGATCATAGGTGTATTGACCCTACTCCCATGTTCAGATTTTTGGGGAAGGAAAAGGACCGTGCTTTTTTCTAATTTTTCAATATCTGTAGCTCTTTTCGGTGTCCTTCTGGCGGGTAGTTCATTGAAGATGGTTTTTATTTTCATTGGAGTAATGGCCCTTTTTTATGGTCCTACTTTTGCCATGTACAGCGCATGCGCAGGGGACTACTTTCCCCGTAACATGATTGGAAGCGTGGTTGGGGCATGGACCTCTTTTTATGGAATAGGGGCAATCCTTGTCCACTGGATTACCGGAATTTTAAGGGATAGAACAGGTGTATATGATCTTGCTTTTCTGATCAATGCTGTCATGGCATTCACTGGGCTGCTTCTATTCTTTTTCGTCAAAAAACAAACAGATAAAGAAGTTATTTCCAGGCCGGCGAACAACCCCTTACTCAAAGATTTCAGACTATAGGGCCGATACCTTCACCCAATAGGGAGAAACTATACATATTGGACCTAACGAAATCCGTGAGTATTTTTTTGACATGAACCCCGGTGATATGATATTTCAACGTTTCAACGTTGCCAGTTTTTTCATTAAATTATACAAAATGTTATATGAATCATCCCAGTGGCTATGGAGTGGTATCAGCAGATTATTTTTGGAGGTAAATTATGTTTGAAATTCTCAAGCGGCAGGAGATGGCAGACGGCACAGTGGTCCTTAACGAAATCAGTGCACCTCAGATCGCCCAAAAAGCCAAACCCGGACAATTTGTCATAATCAAGGCAAACGAGACTGGGGAGCGTGTTCCACTCACAATGGCAGATACTGACCCCCAAAAGGGGACTATAACCATTATCTATCAGGTAGTGGGAAAATCCACAAATCTGTTCAAGACGCTTCAGCAGGGAGATTCCTATCAGGATATAATAGGTCCCCTTGGTCAACCAACCCACCTTGAGAAGCTGGGCACGGTTGTCTGTGTTGGAGGTGGTACAGGTGTTGCCGTTGTTTACCCTATTACACGCGGTCTCAAGGAGATCGGGAACCATGTTATAAGTATTATAGGAGCCAGGACCAAGGATCTTATAATAATGGAAGACAAGATGAGGGCCGCATCAGACGAACTCCATGTATGCACGGATGACGGATCATACGGGCATCCGGGCTTTGTAACTGATGTACTTAAGGAAGTGCTGGAAAAAGAGGACGTAAAACTTGTCGTAGGGATAGGACCTGTTCCCATGATGAAATTTGTCTGCAAGGTCACATCCGAATATAAGGTCAAAACACTGGTAAGCCTTAATGCCATAATGGTCGACGGCACAGGTATGTGCGGCTGTTGTAGAGTAAGTGTGGGAGGCAGTACAAGATTTGCCTGTGTGGATGGCCCTGAATTTGACG
>JAFDJA010000217.1 GCA_019307745.1 Deltaproteobacteria bacterium
TGCGGTACAGCTATTCGATTATGCCAAGGATACATTCATCATATCACCCACAGCGTTTGAAAAAAACGGTGAGAAATGGGCTGACTATAATCCCATAGGTACTGGCCCGTTCAAGCTAATCCATTTCAAGAGAAATAGACTATTGAAGTATAAAAAGTTTGAAGACTACTGGAAAAAGGATCGTCCTTACCTCGATGAGATACATGTTGTCCAGATCCCTGATCCCATGACTTATGCTGCAGTCTTGCGAAAAGGGGATGTTGACGCGTTGATGGGGGTGGACTTTATTACGGCAGGTGAACTGGATAAAACAGGAAAATTCACAGTCAACATCAATCGTGGAGGAACACAGTTATTACAGTTTAATTCAGAGGATCCAAACTCCATCTGGTCAAACAGGGAAGCCAGGAAGGCACTGGAGTATGCCATTGATAAGCCGAAGATAACCAAAGCGATAGGCCGAGGATACCTAATCCCGGTATATGAGACTGTTTGTATGATTCCTCCTGGAGCTGGCACTACTCTTAGAAAATATGATCCCCAAAAAGCAAAACAGCTCTTGAAAGAGGCCGGTTATCCTGATGGAATTAAAATAAAACTTACTTATATGTCTGGTCCCATAACCAAAGATGCTGTTGTTGCGCTTCAGAATAATCTGGCAAATGTCGGGATTAACGTTGTACCCAAGCCTCTCTCCCCGGCTGCCTTTAACCAGGTCAGTCACCAGCCCGCTCCACCTAACGACCTTGTTCTGGGCGGCCAGAGAGGCGGGCGTAATGAGCTGCTGGTCAGCGTTGATGAAACCCTGGCACCCGGGTCAGTCTTTTTCCGCGGCATGAAAAGGCCTGATGGATTTGTAGATCTACTTCACAAAGCCCTTCAGAGCATGAATTTTGATGAAACGATGCAATATCTTTTCAAGATGGAAAAGCTCGCTTATGAGGATGCCTTTTTCGTGCCTTTATGGCGCGGCGGATTGATCACAGTAGAGGCTCCTTATGTAAAGGACGCAGTATGGTTCTGGGCGAGCATGCCTTATCCTAACCTTGAAGGAGCATGGCTTGACAAGTAGAAGTGATATAGTCTTGGAACGCTGATGGTGTATTGCAAGCTCTCAGCCAGCTCCGCAGTATTTAAAATCGAAAAGGATACTTTCGTAACCTTAGACACCAAAGGCAGGGCTTTCAACCCTGCCTTTTTCATTTTAATCTGTATATTGTATATGATGCTTTCATACTAAAACGTAACTGCTATCTATCAAATACGAGCCTATACGCTAAAATGATTTGATTACAGATTGTAATCATTACCCTGAGGAACGCTTTCATTGAGCTATTAATTTAAATGCTGGGGTGGTGATAACTGCGATATAGTCACGTTGTTGAAAACCTGTGATATGGTAAAAATTGGATTTGTCTCCAGGTTGAGATATATCTTAGTTAGGTGATAAATACAAACGAGCATGAGCTCATTAACTTAATCGGAGGATCAAAAAATGACAAATTATGAAGAACCTGTTTCAGAAAATACAATTGAATGGCCTTATCCGATAGATTACGAAAAAGAGAATGAAATATCTGCGGACGTACTCATATTGGGCGGGGGTATTGCCGGGTGTCATGCAGCTATAAATGCTGCGAAAAGAGGTGCAAAGGTAGTTGTTGTTGAAAAAGGTGCTGTTATAAGGAGCGGTGCAGGCGGAGCAGGTGTTGATCACTGGCATGCCGCATGTACAAATCCATGTTCCAAGGTCACTCCTGAGGAAATGATGGAAGCTGTTGAGGCGTTTGGGGATTACTACTACGGTGAATACGGCAATGGGATAACCTGTTATATACTATGCAGAGAAAGCTATGATACCCTTCTTGATCTTGAGAAGATGGGGGTGAAGATCAGGGATGAAGACGATGACTTTAAGGGCGCTGAATTCAGGGATGAAGAAACAAAGCTGATGTTCGCATATGATTATGAGAACAGACACAATATAAGGGTACAGGGAGCAGAAATTAAACCGGCGCTTTATAAAGAGCTTAAAAGGCTGGGGGTTGAGATACACGATAGAGTAATGACAACCAGCCTTTTGACAGAAGGCGGGAAACAGGGAGCAAGAGTGGTTGGTGCTACAGGATTTAATGTACGCACAGGTGAATTTTATGTTTTTAAGGCTAAATCAACGATAATATCCATGGGAAGACCTTCAGGCCTATGGGCCTTTTCCACTGAACTGATAGGGGCTCAGGGACTTGAAGAGCCCAACTGGACTGGTGATGGATCTGCCATGGCATGGAATGCAGGCGCTGAATGTGCGTTGATGGAAAGAAGCGGTCCTTCAAGTGGAGGATTCAGGTATCCTTCCTATGGAGCTGGTAACTGTGGAAACACCTGGTATGCATGCAACATGGTCGATGCAAATGGAAAAGAGATACCATGGGTAGACAGGGATGGAAGGCTTTTAAAAAATATATCTGAGAGATATTATCCTTCCACCGGGCAGAGGTTGACCTTATATGGGCCCAATATACCATATGAACTCCGCGGGGCCAGCCTGGTTCCGGATCTTGCCGAGAGAATAAGAAAAGGTGAATTTACCCTGCCTCTATATGCAGATCTGCCAAGTATGCCTGTTCATGAAAGAAGGGCCATTTTCGGTCTCATGGTAGCACATGAAGGCAAAACAAGAATACCCATATATGAGAATTATACTCAGGCCGGGTTTGATCCTGACAAGGACATGCTTCAGACACCTATCGCGCCACCGGAAAGGGCCCATATGGGAGGGATGGGAATGGGTGCTCCACAATGGCGAGAGCTTGCTTTTTGCTCTGGTGGTGGTCCGGTGATTAACTGGGATCTCAGGACAACCCTTGAGGGCCTGTATGCTGCAGGAAATCAGTCTGGAGCAGGCAGTAATCATGGTGCAGCTGCAGCTACAGGGAGATACTCTGCCAGAAAGGCTGCCGCTTACGCAAAATCTGCAAAGGAACCAGTGATTGACAGGAACCAGGTAGATCAGGAGAAACTTCGGGTATATGCTCCTGTTAAACGGAAGGATGGCGGGGGGTGGAAGGAATTGCAGGCAGGATTGTGCAGGATTATGCAGGACTATTGTGGTGAACACAAAAGCGAGGCCATATTGAATACAGGCCTTGAGTGGCTGAAAAGTATAAGTGAAAGTGAAGCTTCAAATACTGTCGCTCGAAATCCCCATGAGTTAATGCGTACTGTGGAGTGCTTTTCTCGTATTACATCAAGTGAGATGGTAATGCATGCATGTCTGGCAAGAAAGGCGAGCAGCAGGCCTCTGAATTTCAATAGGCTCGATTATCCTGAGGTTGATCCGCCTGAATGGAATAAGCTGGTAACTACAAGGCTTGATAACGGAGCTGTTGTTGAAGGGGAAATGCCTATTAAATACTGGTTGTCAGCTCCATATGCTCCGACATATAAAGAGAATTATGAGGAACACAGTGAGCCTTGATAAAAAATCGGGTAGCAAGTGAAAGGCATATTCCTTCAGCTTACGTTCACTTCGCCATCCGTGGCTTCGTTCACTGCGGATTTTAACCTTTCCGCCGTCCTGGCTTTAAGGTCAATAACCCAGTAATTTACATGGTTTAAAAACCTGTGATATGTTTGACTGATCCGCGCTTGCCCCTAATTGCAGATACCTGCTGATATGTTTGAAAATGTCAATAAAGAAACACCAGTCCATCCCTTTTACAAAGGTAGGTTTATTGATGCCAATTAGGCTCCCTGAGGAGGCGCGACTTAATAGCGACGGA
>JAFDJA010000110.1 GCA_019307745.1 Deltaproteobacteria bacterium
ACCTGGCGGTGTGGGCTATGATATAAACTGCGGATGCCGCCTGATGACAACTTCCCTTATCGCCCATGAGATCAGACCATATATCAAAACACTTGTATCAGCATTATTCAAAAACATTCCGTCAGGAGTAGGCTCAAAAGGTCTGCTTCATCTTTCCAAAAAAGAAGAGGCACAGGTCGCTGTGAAAGGTGCCTCATGGGCGGTTAAAAAAGGTTTTGGCCAATCTGGGGACCTGGATAGGATCGAGGATAAAGGCGTAATGCCGGATGCTGATCCGTCGATCCTGAGTGACAGGGCAATTGCCCGGGGTCTTGACCAGTTAGGGACGCTCGGCTCAGGAAATCACTTCATTGAGATACAGGCCGTGGATAAAATATATGATAAACAGATCGCCAAAGATTTCAATCTTTTTTTAGATCAGGTTGTAGTGTTCATTCACACCGGCTCCCGGGGGTTCGGGTACCAGATATGTGATGATTTTCTGAAAGAAATGAACAGCTCCGCCTTTTCAGCGGGTTTTCATCTGCCAGACAGGCAGCTTGTCTGTGCCCCGATAAATTCAGACACTGGTCGTAGATACCTCTCATCCATGGCATGTGCAGCTAATTACGCCTGGGTCAACCGTCAGGTTTTAATGCACCTGAGCCGGGAAACCTTGTTGTCTACTATGTCTATAAGCCCTAATGAGCTTAATATGGAACTCCTTTATGATGTGTGTCATAACATTGCCAAAAAAGAGACTCATACTGTTGATGGAGTTGAGACCGAACTTTATGTCCATCGGAAGGGGGCCACACGCTCCCTGCCTCCAGAACACCCATTACTGCCAAACGTTTATCGCCATACAGGTCAACCAGTCCTAATACCAGGCGATATGGGCACCTATTCCTATGTGCTTTCAGGCCCTGCCAGATCCGAGGAATATTCCTTTAATTCCTGCTGCCATGGTGCCGGACGCGTTATGAGCCGAACCAGGGCAGTAAAAATGGCAAAAGGCAGGTCCATCCACAAAGAGCTTGAAGATAAAGGCATCTATGTACAGTCCAGAGGAAAAAGAACTCTTAAGGAGGAAATTCCCGAGGCCTATAAGAATGTATCCCACGTAGTTGATGTGGTACACAAAACAGGTTTAGGCCAAAAAGTTGCTCGTCTGAGACCGTTAGGTGTAATTAAGGGATAAAGCTCTAAGTGGACACTGTCTGCATTTTTGACATGATATGGAGCTGTACACCTACCAGTTTGATTCAATATGGTCAATAAAAAAATAATGATTATTAAGTTACTATTTCAGATTCTTCTCACAACTGGTTGGGAGAAAAGTGATCGGGGATTCCGAATTCGAGCGTTTAATGGTTCAAGTGTTCAAAGTTTTGTTTTCTTATAGATCTTATCAATGCCCTAAGCATCCATTCGACCTTAGCTTTCTCATCCTCAAGCTCTTTCTATCTTCTTTCCTCAATGGAATCTAAATAATCTTTTGGTAGTACTTGTGTCTTTAATTCGAAATTGGAGTCATTATAAGGGCTTGGCACTCCTGTAAGCAAGAGTCATGAAGATATACTGGATTATGCTGTAGGAAACTTTTTTTTCAAGGCTTCCTTACAGTAGATATTATCATTTCATCGCCCTCATCCTATCCTCGCACATCCTTTTGAATTCACAGTTCTGACATATGACCCCCGATTTCAGCATCATCTTTATATCCCTATATCGGTTCTCCCTGTTGCTGTCATAAGTTTTTATTTTTTCCACCATCTCTCTGATAACTTTTTCCGGGGACTCTCCACACCGGCTCCTTACAAGGCTTCCAGTATCTGTGAAATAGATATACACATCTCCCACCCTCTCATTCAGTATATTTTCAACCGCCCATTTGTAGCTGGCAAGCTGGAGATCATACCCGTTCTCTTTTACCGCATCCTCAGGGGTTTTTCCTGTCAAATCATTACTTTTCCAATCAATAATCGTCCAGCTATTCTGATCCCTGTCCATGAAGAGCCGGTCTATTATGCCTCTGAATTCACACCCCGCCGCTGTACTGAAAAGAAATGGAACCTCTGTATAGCCTATTCCTCTTCCAAGCACCTCTGTCAATCCCTTATCGCAGATAGTTGTCTCCAGATGTCTTAACATCCTTTCCCTAAGGGAGACCCTGTTTTTGTCTTGATCGCGCATGTCAAGACCCATTATAACTTCCTCGAACAGATCATGATCAACAGGATCACCAAATTTGTGCTTTTCCAGATATCCGTGCACCAGATATCCAAGAAGCAAGGCATCACCAGAACTATAGTCCTCTCTGTCATTATACTCCTGTTCTACAACAGCGCCCGCTGAGTCAGGCTCCAGGATAACCTCATCAGGTTCATTCAGTCTCATCTTCAGGCCCAGGGCAATTTTGTAATAGAACATGACCGGGCATTTCCTGAATAGTTTGATAGAGTTGAAGCTGAACTGAAAATAGGGACGAGGTTTAATGGATTTTGTCAAGTCACGGTTTTTTATGCTGTTATCGTATGTCCCAAAATCGCTGAGGTCAACACTACCCTTGGTATGTTCCATACCTTTATATGCCTTGGTTTCAGGATTGCTCCAGATCACTGCGGGCAGGTCGTCTTTGCCGTTAAAAAAACCAGCTTTATCAGGAGAAAATTGAAGATTAAAACAGAAAATATCATCGAGCAGTTCAATGATTCTTGCACGTTCTCTGTAATCCACAGAATTAAGATCACCTGTTCCGTCCTTGAGGGCCTTATCCCTGAGGTTGCAGACCAGTACAAGATGATTCATACTCCTAGTGCAGGCCACATAAAAGACACGCCGGTTTTCTGCCACAATTTCAAGCCTTTCCCTCCTTTTTAAGAGATACCCGAGAGGTGTGTCATGTCTCATATGGCCAAGCTCCGGTACCTCAACCCTCCATAAGGGAAGTTCGCCTTCCCTGGAGTTCCAGCATCCAGGACCTCCTGATTTAGAAGAGTATAACCTTAAAGGCATGCCTGGCTCAGGGTCAGAGGGAAGGCGCCTGTCCAGGTCAGGGACAATAACCATGGGGAATTCGAGCCCCTTTGACGCGTGAATTGTCATCAGGCTGATTGGACTCTCTCCTCCGGATATTATCAGTGCTTCACCCTCGTCCTCCTCATCACTGTCTGCCATACCAATGCAATACTCAGAAAATTCCAACAAGAAGCCGTTTCCATCAGCCTGAAATTCCCTGCTGATCTCAATCAGTTTTTCTATGTTTGCAAGTCTCTGCTTCCCGTTAGGATGTGCTGAATAGACAGCAGTCAGAGACCTGTCAGCTATCACGGTCCTTATAAGCTCTCCAATAGTCATTCGGCCTGAAAGGAAACGCCACCTCTTTATCTGTCTGCCTGCCTCCCTGATATAACGGTTTTCAGATTCTAGAAATCTGTCAATGGTGAGGTCTCGGTTGTAGAACAAATCAAATATCTCATGGTCAGTGAGTCCGAATATCGGACTCCTTAATACTGCCAGCAAGGAGATCTGCTGTCTCCTGTCAGCCAGATAGTTTAAAAGCTGTACAATCTCTACAACTTCTTCACATCTGAAAAACCCTTTGCCCTTATGAATCCGGAAAGGGAGATCCGCTTCACGGAACAGATTTTCAAATATCTTTAGATTGCTGAATGCGAAAAAAAGGATTCCGATGGCTGGCCTACCCTTTTCAATTCTTCTCCGTATATCTTTGAATTTCCTGTACTCGTAACAGTCTTTACCCTGTCTACCGACTATGCGTTCAACAATATTGACCACAATGGCGGCCTCTGTCTCAGCCCTTTTTATTGTGTCTTTGGGTGCAAGATATAAGCTTACTGAACCTGATTGACTATCCTTGAGATCAGAATCTCCACGGCCTACAATCTTCTGGGGGGGAGTCTCATACTCCTTAGAGTCTTTCGCACCTTTATTACTGAAGATCTCATCAAACACCCTGTTAAAGAATGAGATTGGCACTGGATCTGTTCTAAAGTTGTGAGGGAGGTATATGCTCCCCGAGAGGATATCTTTCCTGTCCTTGTCCGGGAGGGAGAAGAAGGCATTTTCATGCCTTTTCAAAAGTTCAGCATCTTTTTCAATTTTTTTTATAAGATTATTTATATCAGGTCTTTGCCAGAACATGGGCTCATAAGGGTAATCATTTGATTCGCGGATTTCCTTTGTCACAGACTCGAAAACAGTGACATCGCCTCCCCTGAATTTGTAAATGGCCTGTCTCTTATCTCCCACAACAAACAGACTATTCCTGTGCAGCTGTTTCTTGCCTCCTTTTTCCCTGTCAGAGCATAGCATGGATACAATATCCCACTGCACACTGTTTGTATCCTGGAATTCATCAATCATTATATATTTGAATTGTTGTTGGATTTTCTTAAGACCTGCATGTCCATGTTCCTCAAAGAGCCTGGCGAGAAATGCGTGAGAAAGCGATTCAAGGTCGGAAAAATCAAGTACTTTAAGTCCTTCTTTCCCCTTCTTGTAAAGGTCCAGGCAGGCAGCGGCTATTTGAAGAAAGGTGTCAAGTTGTTTTCCAAAGATGTGGTCCGGTGTTTGGGAGGAAAAAGTGTCCGGATAAAAGTCATTAAGAAGATCCACATAACTGATCAGCTCCATGCCGTTTTTCACTACCAGTTTTGAAGTCCCACTTTTTCTTTCCCTGGCAAGATTTCTCATGTGTGTAAACAGGATTGGGACATTGTAATACCCTTTTTCTGTGTCAGGGCTCTTATGCCAGTCCTCCATAAGCTTGATAAGCTCTTCATACTGTCCAATCTTTTTTTCCATGCTCCGTAGCCCATTCAAATATTGTATGAGCTTCTTGTCCCGTATATAACCACAGTACTCTCTTAACACCTGCTCCTCCCAGTTGTCTGAGCTGAACAGACGGTCCCTGGTCTCCAGGATCCTTTTGAAAATCAGGGGATGAGCTATCACTCCCCTGAGTGCTTTGAGAAGAGTGTTGCGACCGTTAAATGACTGCAAGAGTCCAATTACAGATTGTCTGTTGTCCTGCCAGGCCCTGGATAGACCCGCTTCCACTGCCTCTTTAATAAGCTTGGCCCGGCGTGCTCCCTGAATAATGGCAAAACCAGGATCAACACCAGATTCAACAGGGTGTTCGCGCAGGAGATTGGAACAAAAGGAATGAATAGTGGAAATTCTGTTCAGATGAAACTTCTCTATTGCCTCCCTGATTCTGTTCCCAGCCTCCTCATGTCCAACCATACGGAGGTCATGGTCAAGCTGGTTAAGCATTGTATATATACGGGTCTTCATCTCCTCTGCGGCTTTTTCCGTAAATGTCAGGGTAAGGATCTGAGGAATCGTGACAGATTTGCAGGTCATGAGTATAAAGCAGAATCTATGGCTCAGGATCATGGTTTTTCCGGTACCTGGTCCGGCAGTGACAACCATGTTGCGATTATAATCAAGCGAGCAGAACTGCTGTAGAGTAAGATTCTGGTACATAGATATCCTCTAATCAAGCCACTGGTCTAGTTCGGCAAAAGAAGACTATTGAAGGCCTTCAATGTTTTATTGATTTTTTCATGTCAAAATATTATCAGTATCCGACGAAGGAAAAATTTGTGGACTGAGAGATTAACTGATCTATAGATCCCCCGACTCATACCATAATTGAAGACTGTTGACAAAAGTGTATCTTTGCATATGGAGGATAAAGGAAGTTGGCAAGGCAGGTATTTATAGACTATAAAGGGATATGTTTCATAGGATTGTATGGAGACATAAAACACCGGAGTATAAAATTTTATGTGTGTTTTGGCCACAGTTCTGGAACCTGTCATGCGACGGGAGTATGGAACTGATGCAGCTATGGAACCAAGAGTTCCTTTAATAAGAGATTCGTTGGGATGGGATCTCATATAAAAAATAAAATTATTCAGGAGCTGGACATTGAAAACTCAGTCTAAAACCGCATCAGTAATATTTGCCGCAGGACGAGGGAGCCGGATGAAGGGTTATAACGGGAACAAGACCCTGTTGCCCCTTATCTCAGGGGACAGCCCTTTCGATGGAGGCCTTCCTATTTTGCCTCATATTCTCGACAACCTGCCTGACGGACCGAAGGCGCTTGTGGTCAACTATAAAAAAGGAGACGTGATCGCTGCAACAGAGGGATTTGATCTCACTTATTGCGAACAGCCTGAACTCAATGGTACAGGTGGAGCACTCCTTTCAGCAAAAAGTTTTATTGAAGAGCAGGATTATCATCGTCTGATAATTACCATGGGAGACGTGCCACTGGTAAAAAATTCAACATATGAGAGACTTTTAGAAAAGCTGGAAGAACAGTCCATGGTTGTGCTGGGATTCAGGCCTTTTGACAAAAAGCAGTATGGTGTGCTTGAAACTGACGGGAGCAGTGTTGAGAGGATCACAGAATGGAAATACTGGAATGGATATCCCCGGGGAAAACAGGATATGCTCACAATCTGCAACTCTGGCATATATGGCATAAGAAAAGATGAGATTATGAAATACCTTCGCGCACTGGAACAAAAACCCCATATTGTAGCCAAGGAACGCAATGGTGAAAAGGTCGAGGTCAGGGAGTTTTTTATTACAGATATGATAGGGCTTATGTATAAAGACGGCCTCAGTGTGGGGTATACAATTGCAGAGGATGAATATGAGGTGATGGGTATAGATGACCTGGCAGCATTAAAAAAAGCACAGGAGATTTTTAAACAGCAGTCCTGCTGAACTCTAAAAAAATGAAGAGGTAATCGCTGAAGGATAAACTGGACTGGCCGACATGTAAGAAATATCCCTAAAAAGTATTAAGGAAACATATAATACTATAGTTCACTTAGGAGTTTGAAACTCTCTACTAGTTCTTTGAAGAGGTCTAAATCTTTATCAAAACAGTATCTTTGAGCTTCGGATTAAAAAAATGTTTTGCCTCGAACTCGGTAATACTTCAAATCAGAAGATTGTATGGGGTGATGATATCAATCATCTGAAAAAAAAACAAAAATATTTTTATCTTTGGAAGGGGGGGAGGAACAAAGATTTAGTATATCATTTTTTGACGACCACGACGATATCATCAAGAACCATCCTCTCCGGAGTGTGATTGAACTGGAACCTAATCTTTAAATTACTGATGAGATCTTTTTTTTCAAGGTCGTAATGGTATTTCTGATATTCGTGTTGACTAGCTGTTTCTTCACTTAACTTTGTGACATATCCGCCTCCTGAATCGACCTGGAACGTCCATCCACCGGATTCGGGCGGGTCCATTACTAAAACCCAAAATTCTATATATCCAGAGCTGCCCTTGGCATCTACAGTGGCCTCCAACATGGTATCGGTAAGGGTCCCTGTAGATTTAGTTTCCATTCCAACACCATCTCCTGTATGGTCTGCTTCCCCCTGTCCTCGCAGTTCAGGGCTGTCCCCGGTAACTGTCCAGGTGTTTTCAGTTTCCGCTCCTGTAAAAGGTTTAACTTCTGATTGTCCAAATGTTTCCTTGAAGACTATGGTGCCATCCTGTCCTTGAGCTGTACATATAAAGATAAAAACTGATGCAAGGATTAAAAAACCAATTTTAAAAGTTGCATTTTTCATGATTTCCCTCCCCGTAAAACTCGTTGACCTGAAATGGTTATTTGCGATATTTTTAACTAAAGTTTGTCGCCGTCCCCCTTTTACCCTAATTATTAATATTACAGGTTTTTTAAAAATGTTTCCACTAAAAAAAAGCACAGATAAAAATCTTTAAATCAACTCTCTTTACTGGTTTTTTAAAGATAATTTTGATATTTTTATCTATTTGAGGATTCATATAACTACGCTTTGTTTTTTTATTTACTTGTCAAATAAAATACTGGTATCGTGCAGCAGTATTTTTATTATAGATGTTTGACCATTGTAAAAAAGGCAGATATGGTTGTTGTCTTTTTCATTTGTTTGTTTCAGATAACAGGTCGCCGTCGGTACAATTGCAAAACAGTGTATATTACATTGGATAAACTTCGTTTCTATAATCTTATACAGGGGCTGACATGGTAGATTCTTATAAAGATCTAGGGTTTCTAAAAAAATTGCAGGATAAAGGTGTTCAGATTCCCTGTCCGGAGTCTGTTGAGATAGGGAAGGATGTGTCATTGGACAGGATTTCCGGGGATAGTGTGGTTATCCATTCAGGATGCAGGATCTTTGGGCCTGATACCCTGATAATGGCTGGCACGGAACTGGGATATGAGACCCCTGTTACAGTGGACAACTGTCAGATTGGAAGAAAAGTAAACCTCAACGGTGGTTATTATTGTGAATCTGTTTTTCTGGACAGTTCCTCAATGGGATCAGGGGCGCAGATCAGGTCGGCATGTCTTTTAGAAGAGGGTGCAAGCGGAGCCCATAATGTAGGTCTGAAACACACTGTTCTTTTACCATATGTAACCCTTGGAAGCCTGATCAATTTTTGTGACTGCCTTATGGCTGGGGGTACGGACGAGAAGAATCACAGTGAAGTGGGGAGTTCATATATACATTTTAATTATTCTCCTAACCAGGACAAGGCGACTCCTTCGCTTATAGGTGATGTAGCCAGGGGGGTGATGATGAATCAGTCCCCTATATTTCTGGGCGGACAGGGGGGAATAATAGGTCCTGTCATGGTTGAGTATGGAACAGTTGTTGCCGCCGGCACCATTGTTCGCAAGGATCTGCTTAAGCCGGATACCATCCTGCTTGGGCATAAGCCTGTGCCAAAGACGATGCCATTCAGGCGCGGACTCTATTCCAACCTTAAACGGATTGTCCGGTTGAATACAATCTATATGTCCAATTTGATCGCCCTTCGGAGGTGGTATCTTGACGTGCGCTGCATTTTTATGAAGGACGATGAAATGGAATCTATGCTTTATCACGGGGCTGTTGAGAAGCTTGATCTGGCCATAAAGGAGAGGATAGAAAGGCTTGGTGCCGTGGCTGGTTTAGGTGGATCTCCCGGGATGGATGATCTTGCTGAAAAATGGCAGAAAATGGAAGATGCCTTTCAACAAGGCTTTAGCAGACAGGGTGATCTCCTGACACGCCGGAAATTCCTTGAGATTATTGAAAAAGGTGTTGACCGGAATGGAAAGAATTATCTTGCGGTCATCAAAGGTCTCAGTAGGGAAGAGACTGAAGTTGGCATATCATGGCTGCAGGGAATTGTGGATGAGATAAATCAGAGTGTCTGGGAACTATTGCCGGGTTTTTCTATCTCATGAGTTTTTGGTGGCAGTATGGATTCATTAAAGGAGAGATATGGGGAGACTGTTCGGTACTGATGGAATAAGAGGGTTAGCAAACCAGGAACCCATCACCACTGAGAATGGGATAAAGTTTGGTCGGTCTGTAGTCCGTTTCTGTAAAGACAGGGGACTAAGTACAGATATTGTAATTGGCAGGGATACTCGGATTTCGGGCGAGATGTTGGAAAGGGCGGTTGCTTCAGGAATAACCTCTGCTGGTGGAAAAGCGTTATGTGTCGGAGTTCTGCCAACTCCCGGGATTGCTTTTTTAACAAAGGATCTTAATGCTGGTGCAGGTGTTGTACTGTCCGCCTCACATAATCCATGGGAATATAACGGCTTTAAACTTTTTTCCAGTGAAGGGTACAAGCTGTCCGATCCTGAAGAGGCCGAAATTGAGGCTATGATCCTTGACCAGGTTGATTATCCAGTGGGTAAAGATCAGGTCAGCCCGGGCTTAGTAGAAGATGCTTTGGAAAAATATGTATCCTTTCTTTTGAATAGTTTTTCAGGGCCAGCTGATATTAGAAAGAAGAAGATTGTACTTGACTGTGCTAATGGCGCGACTAGTCAGGTTGCCCCCCTGCTTTTTGAAAAATTAGGATGCAATCCCGAAGTTATGTTTGCGCATCCAGACGGCAAAAATATCAACTTAAACTGTGGATCACAGCATACAGGTGCACTAAGCAGCAGGGTTGTTGCATCGAAGGCAGATATTGGTTTGGCATTTGACGGCGATGGAGACCGCCTTATTGCTGTTGATGAAAAGGGAAAGACTCTTACGGGCGACCAGATATTGATGATATGCGCCAGTATGTTGAAGGAGAAGGGAGAGTTGAATAACAATGTGCTTGTCAGCACAGTAATGAGTAATATAGGACTGAAATTAGCACTGAGAGATGCAGAAATAGATCATGTTGCCGCAGGTGTAGGTGACAGGCTAGTCATGGAGGAGATGAAGAATCTGGGAAGCAGCATTGGAGGAGAGGAATCCGGCCATATTATCTTTTTGGACCTTCATACTACAGGAGATGGGATTCTTGCCGCCCTTCAGCTCCTTATCGCCTTAGACAGGACAGGACAGAAATTATCAGATCTGTCGAACCTTATGCCAGTCTATCCCCAGACCCTGTTAAACTTGGAAGTCAAGTCAAAACCAGAGATCAAGGATGTATCTGATCTGCTCGCGATTATCAGGGATATTGAGTGTATGCTTGGTGAAGAGGGGAGAGTTCTGGTTCGCTATT
>JAFDJA010000218.1 GCA_019307745.1 Deltaproteobacteria bacterium
TGAAGACAATCATGACAGATAGACACATCAGGAGATATTAGGGTAGTAACCTTGGACTGTCCCCTGCTCTTTACAATAGAAAATCTTTCCATACCCATTAAGGGTTCAGGTCTCTCCTGAATCTCAGTAATTTGTGCAAGAGGGGGGCCTTTCTCCACAAGATCTTTTGAAAAAGCCTCAATACTACCGGGCATACCTTCAATATGCACGGAAACGCCTGAAGAAGTATTGGCAATCTCGCCCGTAAGGTTGTATTGCTTTGCTAACTGATATACAAAGGGGCGGAATCCTACCCCTTGAACAATGCCATTAATTTTCAGACTATGAGCAATGTATTTTTCTTTCATAGTAAATTAGTAAATCCGGGCATCCTCATTATTCACCTTCATTATCATAAATCATCGCAGCCTCCCTCAGGAGCTTTAATGATTCCAATGCCTCGGCCTCATCGATCTTGTGCAATGCAAAACCAGCATGAACAATGACATAATCCCCAATTTTTACATCTTCTAAAAAAAGCAGACTTGCCTCCCTTTTCACTCCATTAACATCCATAATTCCCATATTTTCATTGATCTTTACTATTTTTGAAGGGATCGCAAGACACATAAGTAATAACTCCTCTCTTTGACGGCAGGGTGAAAGAAACGCGGAAACTGCAAAAACTCAGTATTTTTAACCTAATGGGAAAGACCCGTCAAGGGTGGATAAACCACCAAACTCCACTATCTAATTTCCATAAATCAATTCGGAAAAGGTTTAATGCAGAGAAAATCCTTTCTAATTTTAGCCTTTTATTCTCTCAATTGCCAGGTTAAGAAAAATCTCCCTTGTTGTTTTATGTGTATCTATCTATTTTCCTAGGCTTTTTTTCTTGAATTTTCTCCTAGTTATCCTTTATGATGATTCAGACATTGATGATTGTAGGATTTTGCAACACGCTCCTGCAAATTATATAAACCCAACAATTCTACAAATATTACATGATTATTACTACAAAGGACGGAAAATCAATCGATACTGAAAAGGATCTTACGGCACCTGAGCGCCACATTCTTCAGAAACTGTTCCTTTGGGAATCCATGGCCACAAGTATTAATGAATTTACAGATCAAAAGAAAGTGGCCCTGCTTAAGGGGTGGAACAACTCCGGCCCCATAGAGGAAAGCACGGCCCTTAAACATATTATCATGGACCTGGAAAAAAAGGTCGCGACTCGACTCAGCGCTAATAACACCTAAACGGATAACTTTAATAGCTTGTTGAAACCAGCTTAACTGAGTTAATCACCACCCTCAAAAGGGGCGGTTTGAGTTGCGCCCCTGATACGGTCCTGTACTCATCATTCACAAGATATTCTTATTTATTAATATAATGGAGCTCTCAGCGATCAGCCATGGCTAATGAACGGCAGAGACATGAGGAGAAGAACAGGAAGCATACCCAGGTGATACTAGACTCCCTGCCCTATAGGATTATGGTAGTAAATATGGATAAGACCATTGATACGGTCAACCAGACCTTCATCAAAGAATTTGGTCTTAAAAACAAAAATATCCGAGGTAAGCGCTGTTACGAGATCAGATATGGTTTAAACAGGCCATGCAAGGAATCTAGGAATATCTGCAATCTGGAAGACCGAATTGAAGAGATCAGGAAAGAAGGAATATTTAGTACAATAGAGGATTTTACTGATGAGAACGGAGAAACCCGGTTTAATGTAATCACCATAGCGCCTATCTTTGATGAGAATGGGAAGATTGTTCAGATCCTCGAGGCATCACGAGATGTTACAGAAAGGATCAGGCTGGAGCATGATGCGCAACAATCCAATGCCTTTCTGCAAAACGTGATCCAGAGCGCCGTGGATGGCATAGTGGTCGTTGATACCAAGGGAAACGTGCTCATATTCAACGAGGGTATGGAAAAACTGACAGGATATTCGGCGGATGATATCATATCCAGCGGCCATATCACCAGCTTTTATGACATAGATACTGCAAAAGAGAACATGAAGCGAATGAGAAGTGACAAATATGGTCCCTTGGGTAAATTAAATCCAACTAGCATGATCATCACTACAAAAGAGAACGAAGAGATCCCTGTCACCCTGACAGCCTCTATCATACATTCCATTGAAGGAAAGGAGATAGGGAGTGTCGGTGTATTCACGGACATGAGGGAGATACTTCAGATGAGGAAGGACCTGGAAGAGGCCCATCTTCAGCTGGTCCAGTCGGAAAAGATCGCCTCTGTGGGCAGGATGGCCGCTGGTGTGGCGCATGAGATCAATAATCCTCTCTCAGGCATCCTAATATATGCAGAACTTCTCAGGGACAATCTTAAAAACGACCCCCAGAACCTCTCTGACGCCCAGGAGATAATTGATCAGACCCTGCGTTGCAAAAAGATCGTGGCAGAGCTGCTTGAATTCAGCCGGCAGACAGTAGGCAATGTCACATCTTTCCATCTTGAAGACATGATAGACAAGTCTTTGAATATCCTGGTCAATCAGGCCCTGTTTCAGGATATAGAAGTCAAAAGGAATATAGCCCCTAAAATGCCGGTTATGGCCGGCGATATGGGTCAGCTTCAGCAGGTTTTTACGAACCTCTTTATTAATGCCGCGGATGCCATAGATGGCAAGGGGGACATTTCGATCATTGCCCGGTTTGATAATGACAAGGACTTATTTTTTGTTACGGTCTCTGACACCGGCCCCGGTATACCCGAAGAACTCAGGGAAAAGATCTTTGACATATTCTTTTCCACCAAGCCAGTTGGAAAAGGCACAGGGCTAGGCCTGAGCATATCACAGAACATAGTTAAACTTCATGGAGGCAGAATTTCGGTCGAGTGTCCTTCCAGGGGAGGAACCAGTTTTGTAATTGAGCTTCCCCTGGGATTCATAGGTCAACCTGTTGAGGAGCCAGTTTTTGTTGGATTGGATGATGAATGATGGATGATAAATTAAGGATCCTGGTTGTAGATGATGAAAAGGTTGTGAGAGCGGGATGCGATCGCGTACTAACAGGCAAGGGTTATGAGGTACTGGCCGCTGAAAACGGAAAGCAGGCCATGGATATGCTTGGCAGCAAACCCGTGGATATCATACTCCTGGACCTGAAGATGCCGGTAATGGGCGGGGACGAGGTCCTTGAAAAGGTCGGCCAGGAGTACCCTGACATACCTGTTATTATCATAACAGGACACGGAACCATTGACACTGCAGTGGAATGCATGAAAAAGGGTGCCTATGACTTCATTACTAAGCCCTTTCAAGTGGACCAGTTTGTTATAACCATCAACAGGGCCGCTGACAAACGGAGACTGGAGCAGCAGGCCAGACGGTTTCAAGAACAGAATGTGAGAAATCTCTATGACCTTAACCTGGAAAAGAGCCGTTTAAAGACCATCATCAACTGTATGGCAAACGGAGTCATGGTAACCAACCGCAACATGGAGATCGTCCTGCACAACCCTGCCCTGATGAGGCTCCTGGAGATATCCGAAAAGATAGATAATCCTATACCCGTCACCCGGATAATCGAAAATGATTCCCTCATTGAGACCTTGAAAGAGATGCAATCCGATGAATCACCTGAAAATAAGTTTGTCTCCCAGGAGATTGAGCTGGTTAGCAATATGATCAGGGCTATCTCGGCACCGGCCATCGGACCGGATAATGGCGTGGTGGGTACTGTTACCGTACTTGAAGA
>JAFDJA010000219.1 GCA_019307745.1 Deltaproteobacteria bacterium
ATCAGGGTATAGCACAACAGGGGGCTTTCCCTCTTCAGGGTTTGGAACCAGCACGTCCGTCCTGCATACATCCACACATTGGTGGCAGGCCGTACAGAGTTCCGGATCGATTATAACACACTTGCAAGGTGTCATTGGATTGGCTACTAAGTATGCTTTATTTTCCATAATTTTTAATCTCCTATTCTTGATCATAATTTTTAAAATTCTCTTCATAAGAAGGTGCATAAGGCTCCTGAAGCCAGAAATCTATAGGTTTTTCCCCAACCTTCACCTCATCATCTTCCATCTTTACCGTGACAAACTTGGTCCATTCCTCTTGATCAACATCTGAACAATCAAGTCGTTTAAAATCCAGGGGTTTGCTGCTGGCCTTTCTGGCTATTGAAGCATGCATCATGATTTCACTGACTGTAAGCCTGACCATGCATTCAAGATATCGTGCCAGTTCATGGGGATTTCTAATATATGTGCATGAGGCTTCGCCTTCTTTAATACTTTGAAGGTACCACAGTCCTGCCTTAAGGACCTCCTCACTGCGGTATTCACCACAATAATCCTGCATGATTCGGCATAGGCCTGCCTGCAGCTCCTTCCATCCTATATTCCCTTCTCTGCCAACAGGAGCATATACGCGTTCCTTTTCATCCTCCACTTGTTTTCTTTCAACAACCGGGTCACTTGCTTCAGAGGCATATGCAGCAAGTATTCGCCCTACATACCTGCCTACTCCAGCTGCACCCGCGTGACCGCCGCCTCCGGCAGTCTGGTTTCCTGCTGCAAAGAGTCCTTCAAGGTTGCTCTTCATATCCCATCCAACCAGAAGTCCGCCACCCCAATTAAAGGCAGTATCTCTCCATTGGGGCGCGGAATGCAGATTGCTTTTATGGTCCCACCAGGGCCCTGACTTTCCTGCAAGCTTGGGAGGAAGTACATTTGCCTGGAGCATATCCTTGTCAGGATCAAATCCGTTCTGGGTATATGTCTCATAGACAGGTATCCGCGTCTTGCCCTCATGCCCAACCATCAGGCCAAAAATGGCCCTTCTTTCATCCTCTGGCATACCAGGAAGATCCGCGTAAAACGGGAGCTTATATTCCCCCTTCTCAATGCGTTCAGGGAGGTCTCTGATCAATCCTACGCCAGGGCCACCCGGACCTCCTGCGCCACCTCTGAGAGATCGCTCCTCCACGGTTTCAATTATATTCCCTTCCCTGTCTACATATGGGATCTCTTTACCATCCGCATCCACAATACTGCATGGGAACCAGGTATTGGACATGTTACCGGTACCATAGGCAGGATATCGGAAAGGACCTGAAGACTGCTGGCTTCTCTCCATCATGGCAAGCTCTGCACCGGCCAGCCACCCCATGGCATTGCCGTCGCCAGCAAGATTGGGATCATCATGTGCTGTATGTGCTCCTGCAAGTTCTGTATTGAACACCCATATCTTCAAAGGCTGAGCAGTAGACAGCAGTGTTGCTTTTGCCTTAAAGATATAGAACTCACCAGTCCTGATATTCATCCCTGTTGCACCTACAATCCTGCTGCCCTGTTTTCCTTCTTCATTCAGCAGGCTTGTACACATGATTCGTTCATAAAGCTCTACACCCAGCCTTTTCAACTCTTTGTACATGGCAGGCTTGATATCAGCACCAAGGATGCGGAATACATCCTTTCTGTTGTAGTCGTAGGCAAACAGGAATTTTGTCTCTTCATCCCTGAAAGGAGCACCCACAAATTCATCATCCTCATCCCTGATCTTGACGCCCATTTTCTCGATGTCCAGGAGAGCCTTCCAACTCTCTTTCTGAATAATATACCTCAAATGCCCCATGCTGTATGGAGGAACATGCTTCACAGAATCTTCAACCGTTGTAGTGGAATATGGATTGACACAATGCCAGTGATCAACCCCGGCCCCTCCCGAACCGCTTCTTACAATAGGTGCCTTGTCAACAACTGCAACCTTCATTCCCCTCTTTGCCGCGTTAATGGCCGCGTGGCAGCCGGCTATACCTCCACCAACAATAAGAATATCCGCACTTACTTCATTCTCCTTCCCATAGTTTACAGGATATGGCCATGCAGGCATATTTTTCTCTAACAACTCTTCATAATCTGTCATAAATTTCCTCCTTATGGAATTTGATTGATTTGATATTTCAATATGAACATATTATTTGTTACATAAAATGACCTCTAGAAAAAGAGGTTAATGGAATGAAAGTACACTTACACATTATGTAATTTCAAACAGTTGTCGAAGTCAAGATAAATCTGTGTTTAGATCGGATTAAAACTTTTTAATGATAACCGCTTTTATAAATCAATGAATGATTTTTTAAAGATCCAGAAAGGATAAAGATTTGTTGAGCTGGATCTGTGTTATCTTGGATCTGTGTTATCTTGTTCTTGCCAGTAGTACAGCCAATTAGGACCTCGTCCCTTTTTCATGTATCTTCTTCCTATCTCAGGATTTCGAGATCTTGATAAGTGCTCAAACAAAGCAAATAACACAGCCTCTGCTATTTGAATCATCTACGCAAATACAACGTTCCTTAACCGTATAGTAATACAAAGATTGCTTGACTTAAAGACAACTACATTTAATGCAACTCCCACAATGCCCTGTAGGGGGCAGATCCTTAAATTCCGATGGAATGCTCACAAAGGCACAATGTCCCACTCCTCAACGTTATGACCAATCAGTTGCTAACATGGTAGTATTTTAAATTTTATGGTCTTCCCGAACATTCAGGAAAAATCTTGCATAAAATTTTATAACCTGGCATATATCACAGTTGCCACATAATAGGTTACAGAATATTTCTATCTCAGAAGGTGTTTTTGAAAGCTGAAGTAGTTATTTATAAGGGAAGGAGAAAAGATGTTTACTGAACTTGCAGAAAAAAGAAGAAGTATCAAGGAATTTTCAGATCAAAAGGTTGAAAAGGAAAAGATTGATTCCCTATTAGAAGCAGCCCTCAGAGCGCCTTCAGGAAGAGCGGCCAGGCCCTGGGATTTTGTTGTTGTTACAGATAAGGCATTGCTTGAAAAACTGTCGGTTGCAAAACCTCAGGGTGCAGAATTTGTAAAGGCTGCTACAGTTGCCATAGTAGTCTGTGCCGATCCTTCACAATCCGGAGTATGGATAGAGGACTGCTCAATCGCAGCAGTAAGCATGCAGTATGCCGCTCATTCAATGGGTCTTGGTAGCCGCTGGTCTCATATGAGGGGTAATGATCATAATGATACCCAGTCCTCAAAGGACTATATTGTCGGGCTTCTTGGCCTGCCTGATAACCTTGATGTGGAATGCATTATTGCGGTCGGGTACCCTGATGAGGAGATGGTTCCCTACAAAAAGGAAGATCTGCTATATGAAAAGGTAAGCTATAACCGTTATGGTCAAAAAGATGCCTAATCTGTTATAAAAAGTTGAAAGGTCTTCTGTAAATAAAATTATGGAAGTCCTTTTTTGTTATAAAGGCATATACCACTGACGTTCCGGGCCTTTAATAAATCCTTTTAATCAGGTTTGTCCAAAAAAATCTCTTGCCGATTAATCCCTTGATCCCTTCATGTATTGCCATTAGTGTTTTATCAAAACTTGACATTAATCCGCCTATAAATTTTGATGAACTAGTAAAAATTCATATTTAAGACGGCACAGTAAAAAACTCCATATGAAGCAAGTTGAGCAAA
>JAFDJA010000220.1 GCA_019307745.1 Deltaproteobacteria bacterium
GTATCAGGTTTTTTTGAGCAGGTAGGTAAAAATACCGGATATATTATTCATCCAGAGGAAATTCTTGCTGACAATTTTGCACTTTTGGTGTTGGCAGAAAAGAACATACGATCACCAAAGATTCTCGATAAGATGCGTAAGATACTGGCAGGAAAACGAATTGCCGAACAAAAAAATGCACCTGACAAAAAATAGCTGCGCCATTTCTTGTAGGTGATTCCTGATCGTTCTTGGTGGCTGTGCCTCGAACTAAACCCTGATTGAAAGTTCTGAAACCACTTCTAATAGAATAAAAAACCAAATTTCACGAAGAGTCATTATATAAGGTGGCCTTGACATGCGGATGTAATAAAAATACATAGTAAACCAGAAAAGAGACAGACTGATGATTAAATTTGACAATTCCGATAACCCGTTCTTCAATCCTTAAGATGCCGATGAATTTCCAAATTATTTCGATAATACCAGTATTGATTTTCCTGTTGCTGCCAGCATCAGCCTCTTCTGAGATAACGCAGAAACTTCCTCCATTGAAGGTGATGACCTATAATATAAGGGCCTGTGATTTTGGATTGAAGAATATCATTGCCACTCTCAAACAGGCGAATGCAGACATTATAGCGCTGCAGGAAGTAGATAAATTTGTTAAACGGACCGGCCGTGTGGACCAGCCAAAGAAGATATCACAGGCACTGGGTATGTATTATACATTCAGGAAGCATTTTTCATATCAGGGAGGAGAATTCGGCCTGGCATTGCTGAGCCGTTACAGGATCGATCAGGTGAAGCGGATGAAAGTCAAACGCAGTAATTTAATTCTGCTGAAAGCTCGTATTCATGCGCCCGGTCAAACCGTAAGTGTGGTTGTGGTACATTTTCATCCGACCAATCCCTTTGATGATAAAGCAACCAAAGAATCGAACACATCGGCTCGAAAACGCGAGGCAAAAAAAGCATTTGATACGGCAGGCCGTTTCCAATCACCGGTCCTCATAATGGGGGATTTTAACGCCGCCTCAGGATCTTATGCGTATGATCTTTTTAAGGAAAAGTATCAGGATGCATGCGAATCAACGGGTAATTTATGGCGCAAAACCTGGCCGGCAAAATTTCCGGTAACACGCATAGATTATATCTGGGCATCTAAACATTTTAAAATATTGAGTTGTAGAACGATAAACAGCCATGCATCGGATCATAGGCCAGTTGTGGCAAGGATTCAGCTGATCTCAACCGGTCCATCTATAAACTAAAACCCTGCATACCTGTTTTAGTACTTAGTGTGATATATGATTTCATGAAAGTAATTTTAGATCTTATATAATCCCAAACATCATTTAATACATATGCAGATAAAAGTAGTATGACTTTGGTGATAAAAGGTTCTTTAGAAATGATGTTTTCGACTTTTATTCGTTTCCTATCACTTATAGGTGACGTTGTAAGCCAAACAATAAATAAACGACAATTTTCCAACAAGGCTGCTGCTGAAAAATGGCGCAATGCCACTGGACCCGGTCCAAGCGGAAACGATGCATCTTCTTTATCGTTTGTCCGATGAAACATACGAGGTAATGGTAAAAACCTATTGTAGTAAATTCCCAGATAGATTCCCGTATTCTTGCAAGTAACTTATTAGGTGATAAATGAATCCGATATTACTCAACCTAATTGAATCGTTTCATGAAAAAGTCTCTGAAGCCGAAGAGATAATGAAAAAAGAATTCAACATAGATGAACCGAGGCTCTTCCGTAAGCAAGATATTCCTCGGTGGGGACATATTGGTAAAAACAAATATTCATTTCATGGGATTGGTTGCCGTTTTAAATTCGAAAAGGCTTTCGTAGATTATGATTATGGAGAGCACGGGAGAAATGATGGATTTGATTTATGGCGTCTCTCAGATTACGGAAGGCAATTTGAGCAGTTTAAAGAATATATTAAGACTGATGAAATAAAATCGGATTTCCAAACCAGTATCGACGTTGGTGAAATAGTTCGTTCCGGTGGCAAGTATGACAATTTGTATTACTTATCAAAAAGTATATAACATCCCATTGGAGCTTAACGCCTTGATCGGTGCGGCTTTTGAAGATATTTAATCTTTACAATTTTTTTTGATTTTGAGCTCCACCGGGTACAACCCGGCGTGGCTCAAATATTAGTTAACCACAAACAGGAATCTATTATGGAAATATCACCTGTAACCGAAAATGATCTTCCTGAACTATCTCGTTTATACCAACAGTTAATTCCGAATGATATTTCAATTCCGAAGATGAAAAAAGTTCTTGATAGGAACAAGGACAACTCAAATCATATTATTTTGGTGGCAAGAGATAATGGGAAATTGGTTGGTACGTTATTGGCAGCAACTTGTGAAATGCTCTTTGGCCAATGTAAATCATTCATGGTTGTTGAAGATGTAATTGTGGATGAAGCTCACCGACGGTCAGGTGTCGGTGTTGCCCTTATACAACACATTGAAGGGTATGCAAAAAATAATAACTGCTCCTATATAATGCTTGTTACTGATATTGATCGTGTTGGGTCTCAGAAATTTTATGAATCGCTCGGTTACAAGACAAAAGAATACTGTGCTTTCAAAAAACAATTATAAATCAGCGGTCACCAAACATTCAAGTTGACCGGCAACTTAGCTCTGCTTTCTCAAAGGAAGGGATAATGTCTTCTGATATAAAGTATATTCTTGCCATTGATATAGGTACTTCCGGCCCAAAGGTTGTCCTTGTCTCTGTATTTGGAGACATTCTTGACCATGAATTTGAAAAGACAGACACTACCTTTCTGCCCGACGGCGGGGTTGAAGAGAACCCGGATGACTGGTGGAATGCCATCATCAAATCAGCTAAAAGGCTTTTATCCAAAAATCTTGTCCCAATAGATGATATCATAGCCATCTGTTGCACAAGCCAGTGGTCGGGTACTGTGGCCGTGGATAAGAGCGGGAATCACCTGATGAACGCCATAACCTGGATGGATTCCAGGGGGGCCGCACATGTAAAAAAAATCACCAATGGCCTGATTAAAATCGAAGGATATGGTATTACAAAACTTTATAAATGGTTGAAACTTACAGGAGGCATTCCCTTAAGATCCGGTAAAGACTCCATTGCCCATATCCTTTTTATTAAAAATGTATTTCCCGAAATTTATAAAAACACCTTTAAGTTTTTAGAACCAAAAGATTTTTTAAACCTGAAACTGACCGGAAAGTTTTATGCTTCCAATGAATCCATCACACTGCATTGGGTCACTGATAACAGGGATATCAATAATATTTGCTATCATAACGACTTAATAAAAATGGCCGGTATTTCAAGGGAAAAACTGCCTGAATTGAAACAGGCAACTGATATCATCGGTACTGTGAAAAAGGAAATTGCTCGGGAACTTGGTCTCAATGAATTCACCCGGGTGGTTATGGGGACCCCTGATATCCATTCTGCAGCCATTGGTTCCGGTGCTATTGACGATTTTGCAGGTCATCTTTATGTGGGGACTTCTGGTTGGCTTTTGTGTCACCTTCCTTACAAAAAGACAGACCTTTTTCATAATATGGGAGCCTTGCCCTCTGCCATCCCCGGGAAATACCTTCTGGTCAATGAACAGGATATCGCAGGAGAAGCCCTGAACTTTTTAAGAGACAATATCATTTATCCGGAAGATGAGCTGACACCTG
>JAFDJA010000111.1 GCA_019307745.1 Deltaproteobacteria bacterium
AATGCTCACGCTCGACCACGGACAAATGATTGTATTGTTTTGGCATAGACACTTAGGATAACATTTTCCTTTCCGCTTTCCCAAGTGTTGCACTTCGCTATTGAACTCGCGAATCCTTATTTTAGGAGCCATACGGTATTTCAGACAAAACTACTGGGACTTCAACTGTTCTGCGGTCTCTGTACACCTGCACAAATATGGTTTCTCCAACGTTAAATTCATTCAAGGTCCTGACCATCCCCTCCATGTCTGACACTTCCACACTGTTTATTGCGGTTATGATATCACCCCCCAGGAGTACCCTCATCCCGCTGATTATAGCTGACCTGCGCCCGCCCCTGAGACCTGCCTCATCAGCGGGGCTGCCGGATATGACTTCCACTACCATGACCCCGTTGTCAACATCCAGGTACAGCTCTCTTGCAAGCACTGGAGTGACTGATATGCCGGTTATACCGAGCCATGGTCTTGCTACCCTGCCAGTGGTGATAAGTTGAGTGGCTACATCTTTTGCCCGGTTGATAGGTATGGCAAAACCAATACCCTGATATCCGCCGGAGAGGCTGAAGATGGCAGTATTGATCCCTATTACCTCACCACTGGAATTCAGGAGCGGCCCCCCGGAATTTCCCGGATTAATGGCAGCGTCTGTCTGGATCAGATCATCAATCTGTGTATTTTCACTGGTCTTTATGGACCTGCCTATGGCACTGACAATTCCTGTGGTAAGTGTATGTGAAAGACCGAACGGATTGCCGATGGCGATTGCCTTCTGGCCCACACGGATCTGATCTGAATCACCCAGGGTCACGGCCTCATCAACACTACCTGATGGGATTTTGATTACTGCCAGATCAGATGTGGGATCACGCCCCACAAGGGAGGCGGGAATCTTTCTTCCTCCGGACAGTGTCACAATAACCTTCTGGGCATTGGCTACCACATGGTTATTGGTGAGGATATATCCCATACTGTCAATGATAAAACCGGATCCCTGGCCCTCGTTCGGAATTATCTCCATCCAGAAATTCATGCTAAGGGTGGTTGCGGTTATATTCACGACTGCCGGGTGAACCCTATCAAACACATCCACATTGATCTTTTCATCCGTGGACATGACAACAGGGATTGACTCATAATGATCAATGGGCTGATTGAATTCCAGTGTGTCCACATCGGGTGCGGGTCGGAAAACATTGCTCATATCGTTCAGATTAAACAGCAGAATTATTATGAAAAGCAAAAAAAACAACCACATGGACCGTGCGAATTTTCCAGACATGATGTTGGCTCCGATAATTCTTTGTTATGACTGTGACAAAAAATTCAGGTCATCTCTAAAAAGGAACTGCCATCCCTTTCTAAACCCCCGTACAGTATAGGCCTGAACTTCAATAATATTGACATATTATTCGAGTTGTTTTAATAGATTGCATGTGTTTATTCAATAAAAAAGAACTTTTTAACCGCTGACTTGTACAGTTGGCAATGACAGGATATTATCAAAATGATAAAAATAAAAAAAACATTTTCTCTTATATCACTTTTTCTTATATCCATAACCCTGGCAACTGTTCAACCAGTGGACGCGAATGAAGAGCTCCTCACTCTTGATATGAGCGTTCATGAGGCCCTGGCAAACAACTGGGTCATAAAGGCTCAGGAAGACGCGGTACAGAAATCAATCTATATTAATAACCAGTCTGAGGCCGACCTCCGCCCCACCTTTTCCACATCATACGGGTATACCAGACTGGGAGAAATCAATACTGGCCGTTTGCAGACTGGGGTCACCTCATTCAAAACCATTGACCTGAATACACGGAACAACTACCTGTGGACAACCACCATATCCCAGCCGATCTTTACAGGTTACGCCCTCTTGAGCGCAAATGAACTTGCAAAACTTGGTATTGACCTGGAAAAAATCAACCTTGAAATGGAAAAATTGAACCTGGCCCTTCAGGTTAAACAGGCCTATTTCAATATTCTCAAGGCGGACAAGGCCCTTGAAGTTGCAAAAAGTGCTGCAGAATCCCTGGAATCCCATGTTAATGTGGCCAAAAACTATGTTGAGGCTGGAATGAGCCCTGTAAATGACCAGTTAAAGGCAGAGGTAGAACTGGCGAATGCCCTGCAGCAGATTGTCAGGGCGCAGAACCTCTCTCAACTCAACCGCGCGTCACTCAACAAGCTCCTGTCAAGGCCTATCAATAACCCTGTTAATATACAGGATATTCTCTTATTCGACTCCATATCCCCGGACTATGATGAATACCTGGCCCGGGCTCTGGAAAACCGGCCCGAGGTAAAGGCAATCCATATCAGCTCCTTTCAGGCTTTCAGGCTGACCAGAGGATAAGGATGGCAAAAAGCAGATATTACCCTCAAGCCGGCCTCTCTGCCAGCTATTCCAGGGCGGGAGATGATCCCTTTGTCTCTGGAAGCCGCTTTCATGATGAAAGCAGTTGGCAGGCTATGGCATCATTAACATGGATCTTCTGGGACTGGGGCAAAGTGAAAAACTCAGTCAATGAGGTGGAAAGCCTGAAAAAACAGCTGATTAAGAGCCGGAAAATACTGGAAGACAATATTGGGCTAGACCTGAAGGCAGCTATCCTGAACCTTGAAGCGACGGAAAAAAACATACCGACCACAAAAAAGGCGATTGAACAGGCAATGGAGAATCTGAGAGTAAGCAGGGAAAGATACAAGGCCCAGATGACCACATCCACAGAGGTTCTTGACGCTCAGACTCTCCTTTCAAATATGATTAAAATCTATCAAGTATCAAAAAGCTTTGGGGCGAGTGCTGCACTGCAGGATCTTGACCTGAAAGTTCGCGAGGGAGAATTTGTCTTTATTGCCGGGCCAAGCGGTGCTGGCAAGACAACCCTGCTCAGACTCCTTTTTGGTTCAGAACAGCCTACAAGCGGGCAGATCCTTATCAATGGAATCAACCTGACCCGTATCAAAAGGGCAAAGCTTGACCTTCTACGCAGAAAAATAGGCTTTGTGTTTCAGGACTTTAAACTTATCAACACACAAACCGTATTTCAGAATGTCGCATTGGCCCTGGAGGTAATCCAGGAGCGTCCTTCTATAATAAGGAAAAAAACCCGTCAGGCACTAAAGGCGGTTGGTCTCGGAAAACGGGAAAAGGCATTCCCCCTCCAACTTTCAGGTGGAGAGCAGCAGAGGGTCGCGATTGCCAGGGCTATTATCAATGAACCGCTTATCCTGCTGGCAGATGAACCCACAGGAAACCTTGATCCTAAAATAACCAGAGATATTATGGTCCTCTTCCGGAGCATCAACCTGAAGGGGACAACTCTTGTGATCGCCACTCACAGTCAAGAGCTGTTAAGCAATACAGATCATAGAATAATTTTCCTAAAACAGGGAAGAGTAGATTACGAGACAACACCATGAAACTGAGAACCTGGATATATTTCTTCAGGCACGCCCTGATAAGCATTCGGAACAACCGCCTTGTCTGCATGATCAGCATGGGCACCATAGTTATATCCATGCTTCTTCTGGGATCCTTCATGCTTCTGTCGGTCAACCTCAACAGCTGGATCAGGGCATGGGGAGAATCCATGTCCATGTCAATCTATCTGGAAGACAACCTGTCTGGAGAGTCTAAAGGCCGGATCAAGGAGGCTCTGCTGGAGCTTGAAGGGGCGGAGATAATTGGTTTTATTTCAAAAGAGACGGCAATGATTAATCTGCAAGAAGGCCTTGGCGCCCAGGCAGGTTTGCTGGCCGGCCTGAAGGAGAATCCTCTCCCGGCCTCATTTGAAATCGAATTCAATAATGTCAGGCAATATGATATAGCCCCGCTTAAGATTAAAAACGCTCTGGAAGAGATGGAAGGAGTGGATGAAGTACAATACAGTGATCAGCTTGTGGAGAAATTTGAAGGAGTGATATATGTTTTCAGGATCTCCGGTTTTATCATAGGCGGGCTGTTGTGCATTGCGGTCCTGTTTATCACAACAAACACAGTCAAGCTGACCATTTACTCCCGTCGCGATGAGATAAAGATCTATAAACTGGTGGGTGCGACGGACTGGTTTGTCAGGATACCCTTTCTTATAGAGGGCTCGATTCAGGGTCTTGTCAGCGGTGCAACATCATTCGTGATCCTATTTCTAATATTCTCTATCTTTTCCGTCAAGTCGGTTCACCTGTTTGGCCTTCCAGTACTGGATATTATCTTTCTGTCAGAGATCCATGCCCTCTTTATCGTATCATTAAGTACAGCTCTGGGATTCATGGGGGGATTGCTTGCCATAGGACAGTTTTTTGACGTGTAAAATCAGCGGCTCCTTTTAAGATTTTGCAGCCTTGATATTTGATGAAACCTTATATCCCTGCAAAAAAAATTACTTTTAAAATCTTATAAATTCATAATTATGTTTATAAAATTCCGACCGGACGCCGCTGATTCAAAAAGCCTGAAACCTCTGAAATATCTTTCATACTGAGGATTTTAAACCTTTGTTTTTTTGTAACAGACAAATCCACATATTCCCGATCCTGCCTTTCTGCCCAACCACAGCAGGGGCCAGGTCCATTTTGAGCCCTTTTTTAAAAAAAATATACCTCCTCAACCTGGCACTTTTGATATTATTGGGATACGCTTTAAATCTTTCCTCTGCAAAGCTTTCCCATGCCGCCGCCAAGAACGATACAGCCTCTAAAAAGAAACAGATAGAGCTGATAGAGGCAGACCTTTCAAAAGAAAAGGCCCAGCTTTTAAAATACTATATTCATGAGAAGGAACTTCTTGAAGAGCTTACAGCCATAGAAAATCAGATAAAGAAAAAAAAGGAGACAGTTGAAGAACTCAACAATCTCATCACCATTAACAGGAAGGAACTCAAGGAACAACAGAAAGAGCTGGAGCAGATGGAAAGATCCATAGCAGAAAAGGAGAAGCTCCTGTCCGCAAGACTTGCCGCGTTCTATAAAAACGCGAAAAGGGGATATCTCCATCTCCTTACCGCTGCTGATGGACTGCTTCAGTTAAATCACAACATAAAATACATCACCATCATTGCTAAAGAAGACCAGATGGTGATGAAACAGATGGCTGAAAATCAGAGGGAATATCAGGAAGAGGTGTCCAGGATAGAAAAGCAGCTGCTCAAAATAACTGAACTGGAAGATAAAGAAACAACAAGCCTGACATCCATCAGGAATAACCTTGAAAAAGAGGCGCTGCTGCTGGCAAAAATCCATAAAGAAAAAGAGTTTCACAAGACTATAGTACAGGAACTTGAGCTTGCCTCGCGTCGCCTGAAAGAGGTCCTCCTGGATCTTGAAAAGCTAGATTCTGACACCCTGTCACCTCTGCCGGCTGATTTTGCTGAACATCAGGGCAAACTGTCTCTCCCGGTATATGGCAAGATAATTTCCGATACCGGAAAATTCGAGTCCCTGCCGGATAAAAACCATAAAGGGCTATATATCGGCAGTGCCGTGGGAACCGATGTAAAGGCTATCTTTCCAGGCAGGATAGATTTTGCGGGACAGCTCAAAGGTTATAGTCAGGTTATTGTTATCAATCACGGGAATAGATATTTTACCATATCCGCGTACCTGTCCGGGATAGAAAAGGAGCAGGGAGATACGGTCGTGAAAGGAGAGGTAATTGGCCAGACAGGTGAAACGGGTCTGGCTGCCGGTCCCGGACTCTATTTTGAGTTACGGAAAGGCGGCATTGCCCTCGATCCCGTCACTTGGCTAAAAGTTAATTGACCTTTTCCGGTATGATGAGGTAAACTGGCTTACTTTGTGCATATTATTTAATTACACAATCTAGTACCGCGGTCCCATCAAAGTCTTAGAGGACGTTAGGGACAACCCTCAGGATTCGCACAGGAACAACCTTGCATTTTCCGCCCTCTAACATAAAGTCGGATCAGGTTGACCTGATTGATTGCCCCCTCAGTAATAGTGTAATAGTCAGTCTCTTTTGAGGGGTTTACAAAAGAAGATCGGCAAAAACGTCTTGTAGATGAGAGACGAAAATATAAGTTGTTTTAAGTGAGTCCTTGGCTCAAGTCCATCAATAAAAAAACTAGGAGCACAATAATGAAATCTTACATAAAAAAACTGCCCGTAAACATTATCATAATTACTGCCTTTATGATTGGAATCCTGTTTTTAAAGGGCAACAGCAGCTATGTTGAGGCTGATACAAAGGATATATATAAGAGTATAGAGATCTTCACTGAAGTACTCCAGCGCATTGAAGAGGAATATGTCGAACCCCAGGACACCCAGGAGCTTATCTATGGGGCTATAAAAGGAATGATCCAGGAACTTGATCCTCACTCCTCCTTTATGTCAAAACCTGAGCATAAGGACCTGCAGGATGAAACAAATGGCAGTTTTTCCGGGGTAGGTATTGAAATCGCAATCCGTGATAACATTCTAACGGTAGTCTCGCCAATCGAAGGGACACCCGCGTTTAAGGCCGGTCTGAAGGCATTAGACAAGATCATCAGGATAGACGGTAAATCGACCATGGATATGACCATATTTGATGCTATTAAACATATACGCGGCCCACAAGGAACTCCTGTTACACTGACAATCAGCCGCGAAGGTGAAGACAAACCCATTGACTTTATGATCAAACGGGATGTGATCCCCCTAAGAAGTGTCAAAAGCTACAGCCTTTCACCTGAAGTAGGATATGTACGTATTTCGACCTTTCAGGCCAATACTGTGGAGGATCTGTATAATGCCCTCAGAGAACTTGAAAAAGGGAGTATAAAAGGGCTTATCCTTGACCTACGAAATAATCCAGGAGGTCTTCTAAGCCAGGCCATAGGAGTCTCTGACCTTTTCCTTGACTCCGGCATTATAGTCAGCACAAAGGGCAGAAAACCTGAACAGAACGCGGAAGTATCCGCGCGGAAAAATGGTGATAAAAGGGATTACCCCATAGTGGTCCTGGTGAACGGCGGCAGCGCAAGCGCCTCAGAAATTGTTGCGGGGGCGCTTCAGGACAATCAAAGGGCACTGATAGTGGGCACAAGGACATTCGGGAAGGGCTCTGTCCAGGTGATTATCACCTTGGCTGACGGATCAGGACTGCGCCTTACCACGGCCCGGTACTACACACCAAGCGGCAGGTCCATTCAGGCAAGCGGGATAACTCCCGACCTAGAGATAGAATATGTACCGGTAGTAGAGGAGAAAAAAGAAGAGATCCCACAGTTTTTCCGTGAAGAAAACATTGTTGGTCACATGCCCAATGAATCCCAGGAGGAAGGGACGGAAAATGAGGCCAACATGGCTGATGAACTTTCGGATGAGGACAAAAAATATATAGAATTGCTCAAAAAGGACAACCAGGTGCATTATGCTTTGCAGCTGCTTCAGTCCTGGGAAGTTATATCACAAATAAATAATAACCAATAGCCGGTGCTTGTCATGTCAAAACTTTGGCAAAGCTTATCCCTGGTTGATTAAATGCCGGCAAAAAAAAAGAAACGGCTCACCAGGCCATCGAGAAAAAAAATCAGGGCATATCTCCTTGTGGTCTTACTCATCCTGGGATGTTCCTGCATCCTGGCCATACTCATACACCTTTCCTCCTCCGCCCGTACAGGCCCGGTGCCGGTGTATGAGGAACCCAGTCCTGAAATCTCTGGCTTTGAAAAAAGGATAACCCAGATAAATGACGCTGTCTACAGGTCACTTTATCAGCGGGGGATAGCAGAAAATGACATATCGTTTTCCGCGGTAGAACCCAGGAATGCCAGGGATTATAGGTGGGACTTTACAGAACTCCTGATACGGGTGGCTGATCAAGGTTCTATTAAACAGCTAAAGGAAATCATTAATGACGAACTCAAGGAATTGAGTCCTGAAATAAGCGTTAAGACAGAAATGGTATCAGAAAATGAGATGTCCTGTCACATATTCGCTCTTGAATTCCATACACATTCCATCCTAATCCTCCGAAAAACCGACCAGGCTGTCACAGGCAACCATCTGCCCAGAATTGCCTTCATAATAGATGACATGGGCTTTGACCTGAAATTTGCCCGTTCCGTCATGAAAATGGAAATTCCCATTTCCCTTTCTGTCCTGCCCTTTGCACCCTATGCTGTGGATATTGCCTCTGCTGCCATTGAAGACAGGAGCGAACTTCTTCTTCACCTTCCAATGGAGCCTAAAGGTTTTCCAGGTGTAGACCCCGGCCCCGGCGCCCTGCTTTCCAGTATGCGAGATGATGAAATCCGCAGGATCACAAACGAATTTATTCAAAATGTACCAGGGATCAAAGGGGTGAACAATCATATGGGATCGTCCTTTACTGAGGACCGGGGGAAAATGGCCATTGTACTTGCCGAGTTAAAAAGGCAAGATCTCTTCTTTATTGACAGCCGGACCTCAATTCAGACAGTAGGTGCTGAGCTTGCCAAAAAGATGGGCATACCTGCTGCCCAAAGGAGTGTTTTCCTGGACAATGACATCACGCCCACAGCTATTAAATATCAGCTTGAGCGCCTTCTTGGGATGGCAAGACATTCCGGCAAGGCCATAGGCATCGGCCACCCCCATGAAGAGACCCTGAAAGTCCTGAATGAGTATGCTGATAAATTGCAAGCTGAATTTGAAGTGGTTAATGTCTCTGAACTGTTGGATTGAAAGCAGATAATCGAAGGTCCGGAAATTTTTTTTGACCTGAATTTTGCAGATATTGAGCTTACTGCTTCCGGGAACCCGCTACGAAGCAGTGGGCCTGCGCACAGCGAAGCTCCCGAAAGGCAAACAAAACAATATTCTATTGTTCCATTATTCCAATTGCGAGCGAAGGAAACTGAGTTCGATATCCTATGCACATCCATTCTCTTAATAACTGGCAGCACACTCATGATTTTGCTGTAATTCATGAGCAGGGCGAAAAGCGCACAAAGCAAGTTCTTATTATCACTGCCGTAACTATGATTGTTGAGATTCTTGCTGGCATTGAATATGGATCAATGGCGCTGCTTGCCGATGGCTGGCATATGGGCACCCATGTCGCCGCGTTCATGATAACGATTTTCGCTTATCGTTATGCTGACAAGCACGCAAATAATCCGGCATTTACTTTTGGAACTGGAAAGGTAAGTGTGCTGGGAGGATTTGCCAGTGCGATTGCATTGTCTGGTGTTTCCTTGGTAATGATAATTGAGTCAGTACGGCGAATTTTGGAACCGCAGCCAATTCACTTCAATGAGGCTATTGGTGTTGCAGCCCTGGGTTTGTTCATTAATATTTTAAGTGCGTTTATTCTTCAAGGTCGCCATAGTAATAAACATGATGAGCATCGCCATGACCACAATCTTAAAGCGGCATACATGCACGTATTAGCTGACGCATTGACTTCACTGCTGGCTATTGCCGCCCTGGTATGTGGAAAATATTTAGGATGGAATTGGCTGGATCCTATTATAGGAATAGTTGGAGCGGCAGTAATAATGCGCTGGTCTTATACTCTATTAAAGGAAACAAGCCCCATATTGCTTGATGGAAGTATCGAGGGAGAATATATATCCGCGATCACAGAAAAAATTGAAAGCACTATGGATAATCAGGTTTCCGATATCCATGTATGGAAAGTTGGCCCTGTCCATTATTCAGCTATAATTTCCATAGTAACCCATTACCCTCAAAAGATTGAATATTATAAAAACTTATTGAAGGACTTCAAAGAGTTGTCACACATTACGATTGAAATAAATAATTGCACCAGCGAACTATGCGTTATTCCTGAAGAATAAGTCGTTGAACAAAACAGAGAAATCCTGATAAAATGGGATTTAGTTGTACTTGACATTTTACCTAAATTTGTTATATTATATTATATTAAATCTTATTCAAATAACTCTTTACAGGTTTGACATGACCACCTCAATTATTAACACCATCATAATTATCATGGCAGCAGGGTTTACCGCCTCCTCCCTGTTGCTCATATATATATTGGAGAACAGAAAAAAACCAAACCTGATAAAGGCATAATTTACTCAAGCAACTGACATTATAAATCCGTTATCAGTTATTCTGGTAACGGATTTTTTATTACGGGACAGATAAAATGACAAAAGATATCTTACTATATGACACCACACTCAGGGACGGCACCCAGGGAGAAGAAGTCTCATTTTCAGCTGAAGACAAACTACGAATTGTAAAAAGACTGGATGAACTGGGCTTCGACTATGTTGAAGGGGGCTGGCCTGGCTCAAACCCCAAAGATGCCCGCTTCTTTGAAATGGCCAGGAACGAGTCTTTCCGGACAGCAAGGCTGACCGCCTTTGGCAGTACATGCAGGGCAGGCACTGCCCCGGAGAATGACCAGAACATTAAAGCGCTTCTCAAAGCAGAAACAGAGTCGGTTACCATATTTGGCAAAAGCTGGGACCTCCATGCCTCCGAGATTCTGAGAATCACCCTTAATGAAAACCTCAGGATAATAGAACAAAGCATTGCCTGGTTAAAGGGCAGAGACAGAGAGGTCATCTTTGACGCGGAACACTTTTTTGACGGATTCCGTGATAACAAGGACTATGCCCTCCAGACGCTGACAGCGGCCCTGAACGGCGGCGCTGACATGGTTGTATTATGTGACACAAACGGAGGCAGTCTGCCTGACCAGATAAGGGAAATAACCGCTGATGTCATTGACAGGGTATCGGTAAAAGTGGGTATCCATACGCATAATGACGGAGGTCTGGCTCTTTCTAATTCCCTTTCAGCAGTTAATGCAGGCGCCATAATGGTCCAGGGGACCATAAACGGGTATGGAGAACGTTGTGGAAATGCTGATCTCATATCCGTGATCGGCAACCTTCAACTGAAGATGGGGCGCCAGTGCCTTGACCCTGAAAACATAGTACACCTGACTGAACTCTCCCATTATGTCAGTGAGGTCGCGAACATCCCTCCCTTGAATCAAAGGCCTTTTGCAGGCAAAAGTGCGTTTGCTCACAAGGGAGGTATCCACGTCAGTGCGATCCAGAAAAATCCCAGGACATATGAGCATATGGAACCTGAATTGATTGGAAATCACAGGCGGGTTATTGTCTCTGACCTTTCAGGTAAGAGCAACATAGAATACAAGGCCCGGGAAATGGGTATCAAAATAGACAGTAAGGGATCTGACAGCAAAAGGATTGTAGAAAAAATCAAGGCCATGGAAGACCGGGGATACCAGTTTGACGCGGCTGAAGGCTCCCTTGAACTGCTTATGAAAAAAGCCTCTGGCCAGTTTGAAGAACCGTTTGCCCTTGAGTCCTTCAGGGTAACAATCGAAAAGGACAAATCCGGAGCCAGCTCCTCCCATGCCACGATCAAAATTTCAGTGGGTGATGAGCATGAGATCACAGCAGCCGAAGGGCATGGCCCTGTTAATGCGCTTGACCATGCCCTGCGAAAGGCATTGAACAGCTTCTTCCCGCAGATCAAGGAAATGGGGCTGGTGGATTTCAAAGTCCGTGTGGTAGAGGGAAGCGACGGTACTGCGGCTCAGGTTCTTGTGAGGATCGAATCACGGGATTCCCATGAGGTGTGGTCCACTGTTGGCGTGTCTGAAGATATTATTGAGGCCAGTTGGCTGGCACTTATGGACAGTGTCCAGTATAAGCTCCTGAAAGAGATGAACAGGGCGGAGGATCCACCCAAGCCCTGAGGTGGATAGCAATGGAAAAATTGGAAGCTGAAAGCTTGGCCTCCACTACCTGAAGCAGAAATTTTAGGCCCCTGCCTTGCTATTCACCATCCAGAAATATCTTGCCGGGATTTAAAATTCCGTTAGGGTCAAACATCTGCTTGATCTGTCTCATCCATATCAGACTGCTGCCGTGTTCTTGCTCCATAAACCGACGCTTGCCCATGCCTACTCCATGCTCGCCCGTGGCAGTGCCTCCGGCTTTCAGGGCCTCGGATACAATATGCTCATTAATCCGGTCAATAGTCTGCCACACTTTTTCATCGCCGCTCTTCCCCTCAAAATGGAGGTGGATGTTACCATCGCCGGCGTGGCTGAAGATGTATCCCGGGATACCGGACTCGTGTGCCTCCTTCCTCGCCAGGGCGATCATTCTGCTATAGGCGGTTAATGGAACAGCTACATCAGTCACCATAGGGGAGCAGTCAGGGTGGTTGCGTCTGATCATCTCCGCCATATCATGTCTTGCCTTAAGCAGGCGCCCCCTCTCATCCCTTCCAAGTCCTGATCTGAACTCCTCACACCCTTGATCTTCACAGATATACTCGACCATCCCGAGTATCTCGGCAGGCTGGTCTTCAGTAATACCGTGAAACTCCATAAAGAGTGTGGGAGATGGATTCAGCCCCAGGCACATCTCCTTATTGATAAGTTCAATGCATTCAGGGGCAAGCAGTTCAAGAAATGCCGGGTCACAGCCGGAGCGAATGATCTCAAATACCGCTCTGGCGGCTGCCTCAACGTGGGGAAATGTGGCAATGGCCGCGGAAAACTCCACAGGAAGACCCACCAACCTGACCGTGGCTTTGGTCACCACGCCCAGTGTGCCCTCAGACCCGGTAAAGAGATGGATAAGGTCGTAACCAGAGGATGTCTTTGATGCGCGTGTGCCGGTCTCAATCACCTCTCCATTTGCAAGCACAACGGTGAGTTTCAGGATATTGTCCTTGGTGGCCCCGTAACGCACGGTCCTTGTACCGCTGGCATTATTGGCGATCATCCCGCCGATGGTCGCCCTTGCGCCTGGATCAGGAGGGAAAAAAAGTCCTTTGTGTCTGAGAGATTCGTTCAGATCCTGGTAGATTACACCTGGCTCGATATCTGCTTGAAAATCCTCGTCCCTCACCTCCAGGACCCTGTTCATCCTGGAAAAATCCAGCACTTCTCCACCTTGTGTAGGCACAGTATTTCCTTCCAGGCTGCTTCCTGCTCCCTACGCTATGCTGGGACGATTGGCATACCTGAGGATCTCGGAGACTTCTGACTGTTCAATGGGCCATATCACTGCCTCCGGGGGAATTCCGCGATGCCTGGACTGGTCCCTTGAATGGAGATCGAGATTTGACTCGCCAGTGGAAAAGCGATCCGATGACACCATTGACCTGAATTCTCCGATATCTGCTTCATCAAGACGATTAAATTTCAAGACAGCCTCCCGCTTTGCTATTACCTGAATTTTACAAAACTCAAGTATTTGTTTTGGAATGTCTTTACTTCATGCCTCCATCCCATGTATGCATGAGTCATGCTTTGTTGCAAAATTTCGTTATAATATGATATGTGATCAGTGAAGGTCAAATCAAGCGAATAAATCGGAGAAAAAAATGTCATACGGCATCACAAGAGACGAGGCACTTAACCTGCTAATGGAAAATATCAGGAACCCGAACCTGATCAAGCACTGCCTTGCTTCTGAGGCAGTTATGTCAGCCCTGGCGGATAGACTCGATGAAGACAGAGAAAAGTGGGGGCTTGCCGGCCTGCTCCATGACCTGGATGTGGAGATTACCAATGCTGACCTGTCTGTACATACCCTTGAGACAGAAAAGATCCTCAATGAAAAGGGAGTTGACCCTGAGATCATTAGGGCGGTAAAACTCCACAATGAGAAGGCTCACAAGGAAAAAAGGTCCAAAATATTCCATCATGCCCTGGCAGCAGGAGAGACTATAACCGGTCTGATCATCGCCACTGCCCTTGTGTACCCGGATAAAAAGATTCACAGCGTCAAGTCAAAATCCATTACAAAAAGGATGAAAGAGAAACACTTTGCCGCTGGAGTGGACAGGGAGATTGTCATGGAGTGTACCATGCTGGGGATGGATATAGCCGAGTTTGCCGGTCTCTGCCTGAAGGCAATGCAGTCCATCAGCGATGATCTGGGGCTGTAGCTGGAGACAAACACATGCAAGCCCCTGTTTTTGCGTCCAGGGCCGATCCCGTATCAGTTTAGTATAAATCCTAACACAATATCATCCGTGGGCTCTTCCTCATATAACATTTCAGGAGTATCGTGCAGGACAATCTTGCCTTTATACTTCTTTTTGAGTTCAAATTCTCCATCCGGCGCCACGGAAAGGAGTTCCCCTGAACAGAAAGGGCAAACAGGCCCATGTTCGCTATCACCTTCATAAAAACAGGGCACCCAGTTATCTTCTATTATATTATCAGCTTCATTTGCTGAAGTCTTACATACAACACATTTCATAGATACTAATCCTCAACTCCTTTTATTATATAAATAACTAATAATGATTATTACGGAAATTTCAAGTTAAAACAAGTTTTTTTCTCAGGGATCCGCAAGATCTAGTCTCCAAACAATTTTAATTGTTTGTGGATATTTTTCTTCGACTTCCATTTCCCCCGCTCAACGGGCGAGTACAGTCCTTGTGAGATGGAGTTAAGAAAGAGTGATGGTTCCATTTTCAGTATCTGATTATTGACTTTCCTTTTGTCCGCATGGGACAGGATCAGCCTCTTTTCTGCCCGTGTCATACCCACATACAGGAGTCTCCTCTCCTCATCTTCGTCCGTGTCTCCATAAAGAGAGCATGGTATGAGTCCATTTTCACATCCGCATATAAAGACCACGGGCCATTCCAATCCCTTGGCAGCGTGCAGGGACATCACCGCGATACGGTCACCGGACAGGCGCTGATGATCTATGCCTCTGTCCAGAGAAAGTTTGTCCAGAAAACCCTTCAGGTCCTGGTCAAAACCGTTTACTGTCTCCTTTAGCCTTGTCACCGCCTCCACAGACTGCTCAGAACTCATATCAAATTCGTGGGTTAGCAATATCTGCTCAATGAGCACAGAAACCCTATTTCCTGCATCACACTGCCTGAGGAGCGTCTCTCCTTCTTCCCTTCCATCCAGGAGATCCAGATACGCGTCTTTGTAGTATGACTTGTCAGGACGAAGAACAGCTTGCAGGAGCCGCCAGATAATATTGACCGGATACAGGCTGTTCAGGGGTTGTTCTCCTGACCTGATGAAAGGCATACCTGCCCTGGAAAATGCATCCGCAAAGGCTTCCCCCTGGTTGTTCAGCCTGAAAAGTACTGCAATGTCACCGAAACTGATCTGCTCACCATCCTCATGGGAGGCAACTCTCCCGCTGTCCAGGGAAAAGTGTGAGGTTCCTCCCAGAAGCCTTTCCACTTGCTCCACGACCATCTCCGCCTCTTCAGCATGGGTGCCGCAATGGGCCACCCGAACCACATCACCCTTTGCGCCTGATCCCTTAAGGGGTGGGCCCTTACCCAGGACATCAGAGGCACTGTCCAGGATGGTCTGCGTAGATCGATAGTTACGGGAGAGCATGATTTTCCTGGTGCCGGGGAAATCCTTTTCAAACCTCAAAAAATTCCTGACATCCGCGTCCCGAAATCCGTAGATCGCCTGATCAGGGTCTCCTATCGCGCATATCCTGCTCCCGCCGACCTTGACAAGGGCCTTAAGAATGGCCGCCTGGACAGGATTTGTGTCCTGATATTCATCCACAAAAATCCATGTAAACCTGTCAGCATATTTATTGCATATATCCTCGTATGTTCTGAACAGCCTAAGTGTCTCAATCTCCAGATCATCAAGGTCAAGCATGGCCTGTTCCCGCAAAATCTGCTGAAAGACCTGAAAAAAGAGATAAAGATCCGGATCCTCATCCGGCAGGTGGTCACCCATAACAGAGGCTGTCTTTAAACGCGGGAGCTGTCTTAGAAATCGTGCCCCGGCCCTGGGCCCCTTTCCGGATTCATACGCTGCCTGTTTCCCGATGAGGGGTACATCCTGCTCAGAACAGAGGTTAAAATCCTCGGGAAGATCCAGCTTTTCACCCTCATTTCTCAGGACCTCCAGGCAGAAGCCATGGAAGGTCATTACCTGGACCCTTTCCCTGTACTGTTGAGCAAGCAGGCTGTCCACCCTGGTTTTCATTCCTAAGGCAGCCTTGTTTGTAAATGTCAGCCCAAGGACATTTTCCGGGGCTGCCTGAACACTGCTGATAATATGCGCAATCCGGTGAGAGAGGGTCATAGTCTTGCCGGTGCCGGGTCCTGCCACTATAAGGAGATGTCCCCCTGAATGGTGAACAGCCTCTTTCTGTTCCGGGTTAAGGGAATCTTTTTTAGAATCATCAACCACCTCTCGGTCAGAAACAGCCCTGTGTCTCTTTCGTGTTGAGGGGGCTGCACCGGGACTCTTCCTGCTTAATGCCTTGCCCTTTTTCCCCTTACCGAACAGGTTCTTCTGGCCTGCCAGCTCTGCCTTTTCATCATCATCAAACAGATTAATAACGCCAAACTCCCCGTCATACCCGCCATGCCTGATAACCTCGTTTGCGCGCATCCTGCTGATCGCCCTTGAAAGAAGCACACCCCCTGCCCTTTCTATCTTCTCAATATCCATATTCATAAGTATATCAAGCTCAGGTCCCAGGTCGGACAAAAGGGCCTCGTATACGGCCCCCACCTTTTTAGTCGCTGGTCCGCAGCCAAATATCTCAGAAAGTATCTCTGTCAGGGGAATCTGAAAAAAGAACTCCTTCTTTTTTACAGGATCATCACGGTCTGCAAGTTCACACACCCGGTTAAGCACTCCCACGGTCAAAGGTTTCTCACATACAGGGCATATCCCGTCATGGGCAATGTTCTCCCTGGGATCAAACCTTACCCCGCACTTCCTGTGGCCGTCCATATGGTACTTGCCCTCTTCAGGAAAAAACTCCACAGTACCTTCAAAACCTTCACCTCCGGCCATAGCCTTTATCATTTGGTCATAGTCCGGACTGGTGTCAAAAATGTTTGCCTCTCTTCCGAGCTTGGCAGGGGAATGGGCGTCAGAATTTGACACAAGGAGATAATCGTCCAGGTCAGACAAAAGACGGTTCATAGGAGGGTCTGAGGAGAGACCCGTCTCCAGGGCATGGATGTGGGGAGTTAGATCCTCAAAACATTCCTCAATATGATCAAAGCCGGACTTGGAACCAAACAAAGAGAACCATGGGGTCCATATATGGGCAGGAATAAAAAAGGCCCTGTCACTTGCCTCAAGCGCCATCTCCAGCAATATCTTCGAATCAAGGCCCAGAATGGGCCTGCCGTCTGATCCAATATTTCCGATCCGGTCAAGCTCTGTGTTGAGCCTGATCGCGGCATCAAAGTCCGGCATCAGTATCAGGTTATGACACTTCCTCGTTTTTCCATCCTTCTTATAAATACAGCTTATTTCTCCTGAAAGCAGAAACCTCGGCTGGGATCTGCATGATTCAGGGAGCTCTTTGCTGATCATCTTTTCAAGATCAGGTCTGAGCCTGTACAAACCGTTTTCCGCCTCAACAAGCTTTTCCCGGAGTTCTCCTATCCAGCCGGGATGGGTGAAATCACCGGTCCCTATAACAGTTATCCCTTTTTTCTGTGCCCATAGTGCAAGATTTTCAGGGTTGAGGTTAGGGGAGGTTGCCCTTGAATAGTGAGAGTGTATATGCAAATCAGCTAAGAATCTCATGATGGCGATAATCACCTATCCCTTGATACATGTCAATATCTTAAAACACAGAAATGCCGAACAATATCGACCCGAATTTCAGAAAAGAGATCAATGCCTGGAACACAGGAATCAAAGGTCATGCAGGCACCTGCCCTCGATACCATTTAATAGTTTGAACCTATCCCCAAAACCTGCTAAATTCAGATTCATATGCCTTCACAAGACAAAAAGAATCAGCCGGATTTCCTCCTTGACCAGTTTCTCTGGTTTTTGAGGGTGGAGCGGGGTCTTTCGGAAAACAGCATCCAGTCCTACAGCAGGGACCTGGTCAGTTTCCTGGATTTTCTGGATGGGAAAAAGATCCCCCCACAGGGTGTTACACGTGATGATCTCCTTGAATACATTGCCTCCCTGCATGGAAGGCTTTCTCCAAGGAGCATTGCCCGCAGCCAGTCTGCCCTCAGGGTCTTTTTCAAGTTTCTGGTCTCTGAGGGAATGATTGAGAGCAGCCCGGCAAGACTCCTTGACTCTATCAAGATACCAAGTAAACTCCCTGAGATCCTGAGCCAGGACGAGGTGGACCGGCTCCTTTCCCAGCCCGACGTTTCCACCAGCCTTGGACTTAGGGATAAGGCCATGCTTGAGCTGCTTTATGCCACAGGTCTCAGGGTAACGGAACTCATCAGCATGAACATAATGAATATCAATTTTGAGGCGGGTTACGTGAGAACAGTAGGAAAAGGATCTAAAGAGAGGATGATCCCCATGGGTGCAAAGGCTGTTGACGCCCTGAATGATTATACATCCTACAGCAGGCCGGAACTCCTGAAACATGGGACCTCCCCATACCTCTTTCTCAACTCCAGGGGAAGCTCCCTGTCCAGACAGGGATTCTGGAAGATCATAAAAAAATACGGAATCAAGGCGGAAATCCATAAAGAGATCACACCCCATCGCTTAAGACACTCATTTGCCAGCCACCTGCTTGAAGGCGGGGCTGACCTTAGATCTGTACAGATCATGTTGGGTCATGCTGACATATCAACCACCCAGATCTACACCCATATCACCAGGGAGAGATTGAAAAAAATTCACGAGAAATACCATCCAAGACCTTAGCTTTTGACCTGGAAATACAGCAAGGATATGACCAATCCAGAGTCCACGTTAAAAGGTGTTCAGAATCCTTACTACAGCATATTTGGGTGAATGATATTCAACAAACACGAGAGATTGTTTTTTAATTGGCTTTTTAATTGACTATTTCTCAAGCCGGTGTTATATCAGATTTCTTAATTGCCGCGGGGTGGAGCAGTCAGGTAGCTCGTCGGGCTCATAACCCGAAGGTCGTTGGTTCGAATCCAGCCCCCGCTACCAAGAATATCAATGGCTTACATCTTTTATGGTGTTGGCCTTTTTTATTTTTGCTATCCTATTGCTACCCAAATGGTTAAAGCAGACAACAATCAGTTACCCCTTCCCTTTTTAAACACAATGCACAAACACCCTACCCTCTTATCAATATGACCATCCACCTAATCTGAATTCAAGTAGAGGCAGCCTAATCCCCTTAATTATGTAAAGAGGTAAAATTCTAACAGATTAACACCAGTAAAATCTGCCTTTTGTGCACTAGAGGTTATAAATTAGACGGTTTTATCGATAAAAACAGATTGATGTTTTTTAAAGAGTTATCTATATTACTGATAGTTATTAAATACAGGCATATAGCTATTTTAGTATTCAAAGGCAATCTATGTGACAGACAAAAGCGGTCACCCAAAGTGGTTTGAGGTAATACATTATGACTGAGTACTGTTTTTGGCTGTTCTGTTTTGAACCTATTAGTGCAAGCCCTGCAAGCAAAATATTCGGATTTTCCGAATTTCTCGCCGCAGTAGCTCTACTGGCAGTTATTTATACGATTACGGATGTTAGGTATAAGTTTTGAATTTCGGTTACACCTGGATCGCTCAAGGTCACGACGTTTGTTTTAATCGCAATAATCGGCCTACAAACGTTACTTACCGAGATGTGGATTATCGAAGGTTGGTGGGTTCCGAAGACAGCAATCACGAGTTCCATATGGCAAGGTATCTTTGGGTCGTTATTCCTTGGTACAATTTTGACTTGGATGTATTATGCATTTATCCGCCCTCCTGTTTTTAGCCGCCGTAATGCATTCCGTTTTGCAAATGAATTCTACAGATACATCCTTCGGGGAAACGACGATGAACTGAAAGTCATCGCTAACGAATTAGTTGGGTCTGCAAAACCTTTGATCAAGTACTGCAGGCATCTGCAGCTCCGCATTCCTGAAAGAAAGGAATCACGAAAACAACATAACAAATCGCTGCAGGGGACGCCGTAAACGGTACCCCTGAGCTCAACGTCAGGCTTGAAAGGATTCTCGGATGCGAACAGAAAGACCAAGCAGAACCGCGCGCAAAGTCGCCTTGAACATTGTAACGCTGGGGACAAAACGCGGAATGGAGGAGGTCCTTCCTCCAGGCATCGTTGACGCCACTGTGAAGCTGCTCGTAGAGTCAGGTGCAGTCAGTCGACGCGCTGTGAGATTCTCGTGTTCGCGAGTTGCTGTTGGCATCTATCTGGCGTTCGACTGGATGATGCCGGGGCAATTCGAGGCCTTTGCCCACCGAAAGGCCTTCTGTGAAAGGCAGGTGAAGAAAGGTATTGCAGCAGGAGCTCGGCAGGTTCTCATGCTGGGTGCTGGATATGATACGCTTGGCTGGCGATTGGCACCGGAATTGGCCGGCGTGAACTTCTTCGAAATCGATCATCCGGCGACCGCCCGTCTCAAGGCAAAAGGGATCGAGGCAATGGGATCGCCAGCGAACCTCCATTTCATAGCAGAGGACCTGGGCGAGCGGCACCTCGTAGATGTTTTGCACGCCAATCCGACATGGGAATTGGCCGCTCCAACGGTTATTGTGGTAGAAGGCCTGTTGATGTACCTACCTCCTGAAACCGTTGAAACATTGTTCGAACAGTGTGCTGCAGTTAGTGGCGCTGGCAGCCGCGTTGCATTTACTTACGTTGGTACGCGTGCCAATGGGCGACCCGACGCCGGGCCTTGGACGTGGCTCGTCCTGTGGCTTCTAAAGGTCAGCGGAGAGCCGTGGTTGTGGAGTATGCAACCCGAAGAGCTTGGCCTGTTCCTGAAGAAGACAACTTGGACGATCGCCCATGACGAGATGGATTCATTGGACAGGTGTGGGGTTGAGTTTTTTGGAGTTGTCACAAAGTAAGTGTGAAAAAGGGAAACGTCCTAAAATAATCAAATAACTTATAGTTCATCTAGAAACAGGTGATTACTACTATTAAAACGTAACAAAATGATAATTGGCCCCTAAAGGGTTTGGTTGCATTATCTGTCTGATTTTTCTATTAAAAACAGAAAAAGGAGGCAGATATGCACAGAGACCAATCAATTAAAGAATATCAACCCAAGCCAACTTCACAAATACCATCCACCAGACCTCAGTAGCTATTTTGAAAAGATCCCATTTCAAATAAAAGCCAAAAAGTCTGAGAATGCACTTCCGACAATTTCCTCCCGGCTTCGATTGCTGGAATATATTTTAAGCGACATTGATCGAGGAGATCTTCCCGCAAAAGATCATTTTGTAGGATATATGCGCCAGAGGTATCGTCGCAACTGCAGGCCAAACACCCTTCGCACAGCAGCCACTTCCATAAGGCAATTCCTTTGCTTCTACAGAGAGACAGGCAAACAGCATATTGAACAAATCACGAGAGAAGATATTGGGGCTTTTACGGAAGATTTGCAGGATCGCGGATTAAAGCCCAACACGGTATCCACCAAGCTACGCACTGTTTACGCATTTGTACGATTTTTAATTGAGGCGAAAGTTCTGGGTTACGAATTGCTGGAACGAAGAATCAAGATAAGACTTCCGGATCGTCTGCCACGGGCCATCGATCCAGAGGATCTAAAACAATTGTTGTCGGTAATTGACCAGGTCCGCGATCGGGCGATGATATTGCTGCTACTGAGAACCGGCATGCGGATCGGTGAGTTGTTGCAGACGAAAGCACATGATGTGGACTTGAACAACCATAAAATATTGATCTATCAGGCAGACAAGACCGGTGTCGGCAGGGTTGCTTACTATAGTGATGATGCCAAAGAGGCTCTGTTGTCGTGGCTTAGAGTCAGGAACACTTTAGAGGAAAACCTTTTCTATGGCCAACGCCGTAGCTCGTTATGCTATGAGGCTGCCCGCGGTATGTTCAATAAATATTTAGACAAAGCAGGGTTATCCTACAGCGGGTATACACTGCATTGTTTGCGGCACACCTTTGCCACGGACCTTCTAAACGCCAGGATGCCGTTGGAATGCTTGCGAGTTCTATTGGGACACACCAGCCTGGAGGTCACCAGAATATATGCGCACCTCACTGATAAAACGCGTGAGCAGGAATACTTTATGGCCATGGAACGAATCTTAAAGGGAGAAACCGATGCAGATGACCCATGTGATTATTAACTTCAGACGGCACCTAAAGCGACGCAATTACTCGAAGCATACGGTTAAATACTATCTCAACATTATCAAGCAGTATGTGATCTGGCTGGATGTAGCACTTGAGCTGGCAACACCTGAAAAGGTAGATATGTATATCGACCATCTCCTCAGGAAAAGGATGAGTCCGGCAAGCATCAACCTGTATTTAGCTATCATCCGTGTGTTTTACGATTACTTGAAATACGAGGAGAACGTGGATCTTATCAATCCCGTGAATCGTAACCGCCGTCTCCGTGTTCCCAGACCCTTGCCGCGGAGTCTTCGTGACGAGGAAGTTGAAAAACTGTTTGGTGCGATCGAGAACAAACGGGATATTGCCATGTTCAAGCTGATGCTCAGGTGTGGACTTCGAGTAGAAGAGGTATCCAACCTGACCCTTGGAGCGATTGACCTCAAACGCCGCAGGCTCATTGTTCAGCAAGGAAAAGGTGGCAAAGACCGTGTGGTATACATCAGCGATGACGCCCATGGTGCTTTGTCGGTTTACTTGAAGCTTCGTTCCAGCAATAGGACTAAGAAAGTCTTTTTGGTGGAGAAAGGAACTTATACAGGGCAGGCTATCTCTGTACGTGGCATTCAAAAACGGATAGAGTATTATGCAAAGAAGACCCGGATAAATGTCTCGTGTCATCGATTGCGACACACAATGGCCACACAGCTATTAAATGCAGAGGCCGAGGTGGAAACTATCCAGGATCTTCTGGGCCATAACTGGATCACAACTACTCAGAGATATTGCAAAGTATCGAATTTAAAAGTTCAAAGAGACTACTTCAAGGCCATGAGAAATGTTCTGCAACGCTCAGCACAACCGCGTTCAGACCCGATGTTTAATCCTGGCGGATGATTGGATATCATTTTTTGCTTGACAATCATAAAAATAAAAGGCAAGTAGACGGCATGTAACCCATTAATTATAATAGATAAATCAGAATATGTTACGTTTTACTACTATAAGAGAATACTGTGCGTAATAAAAATTATTTCTAGTTACTGCTCTTTTCCGCCCGTTTCTTATATTTCTGCGAGAGATATAAGAAAAGAAATCAAATCCGCCTTTGATTCTGTTCTAAAATGTTCCCTTTTGCTCTATTCACGAATAAAGAGATCTTTCTCTGCGTCCTCTGTGGCTCTGCGAGATATATAAGAAAAGAAGTCAAATCCGCCTTTGACTCTTACTGACATCATCCGATAATTTAAGAGGGGGGGTATTTTTACCCAGATGTACCTCTTTGTACCTGTTTTTCAATACAAGTACCGGATAATGGAGATAAAATGACAAAAAAAACGACGCAATTTATTGCTACTCTTGGTGATAGTGATGGCATTATAGATTGTGGCTAGTATCGGATATAGAAGTCCCAATGATTTTGAGAAAGAAGTTATTTTACCATTGGTCGCTTAACAAGGTGCCTACTTTTACTTGATCCCATCAAGTTCCCACGAAGTGTAAGGAACTATTGTTTAGCCACGAATGGTTGAGAGTGGTAGGCTTCTGTTTTTTGGTAATTTTTGCTGAAATATCTTTGTAACAGGCTTCCCAGGTGGTTTTTCAAGTCTTATTTAAATATTCGTGTAAAATTCAGGTAATAAAAAATTCCTTCATGTGTAATAATAGAAATTATGGAAAAATATATTTATAATTCGAATCTGACTCGTCGTGAGCTGTTGAAATATGGGGTGTCTGGTTTATTGGCAATGAGTTTTACTGGCTGCAGTCAAAAGAAAAAAATGCCGAATATTATCTTAATAACACTTGATACAACCAGGGCAGACCACCTCAGTTGTTATGGTTATAATCGAAGAATTACCCCTTTTCTGGACAGGCTTGCTGAAGAATCTGTGCTTTATACGAATGCTATATCTACTTCCAGCTGGACTCTTCCATCTCACACATCGCTTTTTACCGGTAAATTTGTTTCCAGTCATGGTGTTAGGCATGACCCGGAAGGGACATTAAGTCTTGTGGATGCAATGGATGATAAAAGCAAATGGCAGCAATACAGAGCAAGGGGGCTCTCTTTAAATGAGGTAACACTTACTGCAACCCTTAAAAATGCCGGTTACAGGACAGCCGCAGTAGTAGGTGGGCCATGGATGAAATCAATTTTCGGTTTAAGTAAAGGTTTTGATTATTATGATGATGAAAATATTGGTACTTTGAACGGCAGGGTTGCGTCAAATATTAACACATCAGCATTGAACTGGATTAGGACGAACAGAGATAGAAATACTATATATGGATTATTATATAGGCCAGCTTATTAAATTTCTAAAACATGAGAAATTATATGACAATACCTTGATAATAATTACTGCTGACCATGGTGAAATGATTGGGGAACATGGTAAATTTGGACATGGTGAATATCTTTTCCAGGATGAAGTCCATGTTCCTCTTTTGATTAAATATCCAGGTTCAGATGTTCTTCCAAGGAAATCTGAGGCCTATTTACAGCTAATTGATATTTTCCCAATAATTATGGATTTTCTTGCTATGAAATCCCCTGATGGTATCCAGGGGAGAGTACCGCCTGAGATAGGCCATCCGATTATTGCAGAGACATATCCTCTGCCAATGAATTCAAGTGATGGCAGCTGGAGGATGCTTATTGATAAAGGTTATAAGCTTTTATGGAACAGTATGGGAAACCATCAGCTTTTTTATCTTAAGGATGACCCACTAGAAAAAAATAATCTGGCAAGTCTTTATGTAGAAAGGGTGAAAGAGATGATTGCTGATTTAGATTCATATTTGAATAGTATTCCAGTGCCAGGCCCTGCTTCCTCTTTGAAAAACGTCGATAAGGACACCATGGACGCATTGAAAAGCCTGGGCTATATTGAGTGAAAATAGATGTTTATTGTAAAAAATTGGTAGATTAGAATTAAAAAAACTTAATGATGAACAAGTGATCTTTTTAAGCTCACGAATTTTTACATTCTGACTCGCATGCATGCAGTGCCTAAATGTATCGTTAAAGAGCTCCAGCGATAATTTGCCTGTCACTTTTACTTGTTATTCTATGCAATGCCCTAATCGCAACAGTTGAACACGAATGCCGGTCCATTTTAAATAATCCTTGCTATTTCTCACTAAAACTGTATGTTTATGTATAGAAATGAATTACTTACCCCAGTACCCATTGATCGTTTCGGTAAAAGGCCGGAACCGTTTCGCCAACCATTAAAAAAAAGGAAATGCCATGATAAAACTTTATTCCCGCAGTCTCATGTTATTAGCCGTCATTTCGTTTTTTGGCTTAACCACGAGTGCCGTTGCCTATGATCTGCCATCGGTGAATCTGGGTTTCACAAGCTTTCTCGATGGCGGCCCCCCGGCCGGTCCGGGGTGCTACCTGACCCAATACATTCAGTATTATTCAGCTGACCAGCTGAATAACAGGTATGGCAATGATATGAAGGTTCCCGGCACAGATGTAGATGCCTGGGTCAGCCTTACCCAGTTCATACACCAATCCGATACGGAAATCTTGGGCGGTAAGTGGGGACTTGATGTGATTGTCCCCTATGTATCTGTCAACTCATCATATAAAACAGGCGTTCCCGGACCGGCGGCCAATAGTTCCGGATTGGGGGACATCCTGGTGGGTCCCTACCTGCAATGGGGGCCGACAATGGGGGAAAACGGGCCCGTGTTCATGCAACGCGTCGAACTGCAGATGATTTTTCCCACCGGCAAATATGATAAAAATAAGGAGATGAACCCCGGCAGCAACTTTTTCTCGTTCAACCCTTATTGGGCGGGCACCTTGTTCGTAAATCCCCGCTTGACAGTATCCACCCGGCTTCACTACCTGTGGAACGGTAAAAATGATGAACCGAACAGACAGCTTGTTGGCGCATCTGATTCACAGGCCGGCCAGGCTATCCATGCCAACTTTGCCTCCGCCTATGAAGTAATTCCAAGAATGCTGCGCGTAGGCCTCAACGGCTATTATCTTAAACAGCTCAGCGATACGAAAGTCGACGGTAAAAGCATGTCCGATCGAAAGGAAAAAGTGCTGGGAATTGGCCCCGGATTAATTTTCAGTTTCTCACAGGACAGCCACCTGTTCTTTAACGCCTATTTGGAAAATAACGCGCATAACCGACCGGAAGGCATGCGATCGGTGTTGCGTTGCGTGCATCATTTTTAAATAAGAGCTATTCAGGTAGAAAATTACGATTGGTGTCATTCCGGTGGAAACTGGAACCGGCCTAAAACTTAGATCAGGCGGCCCTGTGGCCGTCTGACTTTGTACTTGATTCAGGGGAGTTCTACAGAGCCCCTGCTGCCAAATAACTTTAAGGACTTACATGATTTTTGTGTAAGTCCTTTTTCTTATTGATGAGACTATATTACCTTCTGGTAGAGACTATAAGGATCATATCACACGCAGAGTAGTGTGAAGAGTGGATAACGGCATAGTGCTACTGGAAATAGATACCCCCGGGTAAACCCGGGGTCCTTACTGCTACGGTTCTCGAAGAACCGACCTCACCTCTGCTGGCGCAGAGACGAGGAAGAAGCTCATTCATCCACGGGTAAACCCG
>JAFDJA010000112.1 GCA_019307745.1 Deltaproteobacteria bacterium
CTTGATAATAAAGCCATTGGTATAAGACTGCTTATCCTGGACGTGGATGGTGTTATGACCGATGGCACAGTAACAATAGACAGCAGCGGTGAAGAGATAAAGTCTTTCAATGTCAAAGATGGGCAGGGTATAAAGCTCCTGATGAATGAAGGAATAGAAATTGTGATTATTTCCGGCAGAAAATCAAATGCAGTTAAATGCCGTGCCAAAAATCTTGGCGTTACAGAGGTCTATCAGGGCATTGAGGATAAGAGGGAAGTCTTATTCATGCTTCTAGAAAAAAAGGGCCTGAGTAATGAACAGATATGTTGCATGGGTGATGACCTGCCAGATATCCCTGTATTTAGACATTCAGGCCTTTCGATTGCTGTGGCAAACGCTGTAAAGGAGGTTCAAAAAGAAGCAGACTTTGTCACTAAAAACAAGGGTGGAAAAGGTGCGGTAAGAGAGGTATGCGAGATCATTCTCAAGGCACAGGGGAAATGGTCTGCTATTATTGAAGATTTCACATTCACCGGAAAATAGTCTTTACATGACGTTTTGAAGTCTGGTATAATTATTGCAAATGTACAATGAAAACTACTCAAATCAAATACTGGCCAATCTTGGGGATCATAATTATAGTCCTGATAATTGGCTTTTTTCTGACTCAAAAAGGATATAAAGGTCTTGAGAATGGCCTGTCTGTCTTGAACATTGGCTCAGAGGAGGGGCAAAGACTTCAGGATATCAGATTTATAAATGATAGTTCAGGTGAAGGATTAAGATGGGTGCTGGATGCCAAGGAACTCAAATTTTCAGAAGACAGCCAGCATATCACATTCAGCAATTTTCGACTTAAATTTGAACCTGAAAATGGTGCTTCCTTGGAGTTATCGGGAAAAACTGGAGAAATCAACAGGAGTTCAAACGAGATAAACCTAACAGAAAATATTCAGGGCCTCATAGGAAATGGCTACACTATAAACACTGAACATATCTTCTACAGACAGAAAGATGATTGTCTGACAACAGATCGACCTGTTAAGATAACAGGACCCTTTTTTTTTTTTTTTTTTAATGGACTCAATATTGATATGGGGAATAAGACACTAAAAATAACTTCCAATGCTATAACTATTATAGATAGAGAGGCTCTGATTTTATGAAGTGTTGCTCATGCTGGTTATTATTGCTTAAACATATAGCTGTTGGATTTATACTTCTTCTTCCTGTATCAGGTTATTCAGAAGCAGCAGATGAAACCCAGAGAACCGATATAACTTCAGGCTCAATAACAATCAGATCGAACAGCTTTGAAATCGACAATAAAGAAGGGAAGATAGTTTTTACAGGGGATGTCGACGCCAAGAGTGATGATTTCAGTTTAAACTGCCAAAAAGCTCTTCTCTATTACCATAATGGAACAGAAAAAAACGATTCGAAGAAAATAGGCACTAACCTGGACAGGATTATTGCCACTGGAGAAATCAAAATCAGTCAACCAGATGAAGGACTTCTGTGCATGGCGGAAAACGCTGTCTACTACAAAGAAGATGAAAAGATCATCCTGACTGGCAAGCCCGTTATAAAGCAGGGAGACAATTCTATAGAGGGCTCAATCATCACTCTTTTTCTGGCTGAAGATCGCTTTACTGTTGAAGGAACCAAAGACGGCCGAGCTACGATCACCGGATTTCCTGGCCAGGACGAAAGGTAGCTCAATTTGGCTGAAAGCACTGAAAAACTTGAAATAAAGGGTCTTGTCAAAGCATACAAAGGGAGAAAGATTGTTGACAACATAAGTATGACCCTGAACCGGAATGAAATTGTGGGTCTCCTCGGCCCAAACGGTGCAGGAAAGACAACTACCTTTTATATGATCATTGGCCTTGCCAGACCAGACCAGGGCAGTATAACCCTGGACGGAAAAGACATAACAGAAGATCCCATGTATATAAGGGCCAGGAAAGGAATCAACTATCTACCTCAGGAATCATCCATATTCAGAAAACTCACTGTAGAGCAGAACCTGCTGGCCATAATGGAGGGGATTGATATACCATCATATGACATAAAGAATCGACTGGAAAAATCTCTATCAGAACTGAATCTAAGCCACTTGGCCAAACAGAAGGCCTTATCACTTTCGGGGGGTGAAAGGAGACGGTTGGAGATTACACGGGCACTAATTACAGAGCCCAGATTCATTCTGCTGGATGAACCATTTGTAGGGATCGACCCTTTAGTAATAAATGATATAAAAATCATTATCAGACAACTTAGAGAAAAAGGTATAGGAATTATCATAACAGATCATAATGTCAGAGAGACCCTTGATGTCTGCGACTCTGCCTATATTATCAGTCAGGGGGAAATTGTCGAACACGGTTCCCCTGAAAAAATTGTACAGAGTTAAACAGCGCGCAATATCTACCTTGGAGAAAATTTTAGTCTTTTATAACCATTGAGATTTATAATCCCGTAAATGCGGGACCGAAAGAGAGACTAAATCAGGATGACACTCCAATCCAGCGAACAGAGGGATTGAGCGTGCAGACAACTTTACTGTTACAGCCTTGGCCGACAGGATATAGTAGATAACTAATGTAATATTCAGTTAATAATCGATCAATCTTTAATTTTCAATCACATCAGGAAAAATGGCCTTACAACTAAAACAATCACTCAGTCTATCCCAGCAACTCATAATGACACCGCAGCTGCAGCAGGCTATAAAACTTCTTCAGCTCTCCAAACTTGAACTCCTTGAAACCATTAATCAGGAGATGGAAGAGAATCCCCTTCTTGACGAACAGCTTCAGGATGATACGGTTGAGATAAAACAGCCATCTGAAGAAAAGGAATCCGAAAAAGCGGAAAAGGATTCAGAAGAAATCGTGGAAGAGGCCTCCGTCTCAATAGATGAACAGAAATCATCTATAGATGAACACGTCAAAGAAAGCATTGACTGGGAATCCTATCTTTCAGAATATAATACGAGCCGGGCAGAGACATCCCATGAAAGCAGGGAACTACCATCTTTTGAAAATATAACATCCAGTAAGGCCAGCCTGAGCACTCATATCATGTGGCAGTTGAATATGGGCAACTTCAGCAAAACTCAGACAGATATAGGAATCCAGATCATCGGCAATATAGATAAAGATGGATACCTGAAAAGCTCCGTTGAAGAAATTGCACAGGATACCGGTTTCAGCGTTGAGGAGGTGCAGGAAACTCTAACTTTGATACAAGGCTTTGATCCGGTGGGAGTAGCTGCCCGGGATACCCGGGAATGTCTTTTGATTCAGGTAAAATTCCAAAATCTTGGAGGAACGGTTGTTGAAAAGATCATCTTGGATCACATGTATAATCTTGAAAACAAACGATATAACAATATAGCCAAAAACCTTGGCATTTCCCTATCTGATGTTCTTTCTGCAATATCAATTATAACTCAATTAGAACCTAAGCCTGGTCGTCAGTACAATGACGAGGAAACAATCTATATCAGCCCGGACATATATGTCTTCAAAATGGGCGATGACTATGAAATCACGCTTAACGAAGACGGTATGCCAAAACTCAGAATCAATAACTATTATCGCCAAATCCTTGCCACTGGAGATTCTCTATCTCCAAATACCAAACAATACATACAGGACAAATTAAAATCAGCAGCATGGTTGATAAAAAGCATTCATCAAAGGCAGAGGACAATCTACAAGGTCACGGAAAGTATCGTTCACTTCCAAAAACTTTTTTTTGACAAAGGAGTGACGTATCTAAAGCCCCTTGTACTTAGAGATGTGGCGGAACATATAGAAATGCACGAATCCACAATCAGCAGGGTGACAACAAACAAATATGTCCATACTCCTCAGGGTATTTTTGAACTTAAATATTTTTTCAACAGTTCCATTGATGGTATGGACGGAGAATCCATAGCATCGGAAAGCGTTAAAGAGCATATTAAAAATATCATAAAATCTGAGAAAAAAACTAAGCCATCTAGCGATCATGAGATCGCAGCCATTTTACAAAAACTGAATATCAATATAGCCCGCCGCACAGTGGCAAAATATAGAGAGAGTATGGGAATACCTCCTTCAAGAAAAAGAAAAACACATTATTAGGCCCTTATTAGAAATTGACTTGAAGACTTTTTTTTGATAGACCACTTTTTTCCCTTAAGGAGGCAAAATTTATGGACATTACTGTAACATTCAGGCACATAGATCCATCAGAAAGCCTTAAGAGCTATGCGGAAGAAAAGATCTCTAAAATTAATAAATACATTGATTTTCCTATTGAAGCCCATATTGTCCTGGCAGTTGAAAAATTCAGACATACTGCAGATATTACTTTAAATGTTAATGGGACCATGATAAAAGCCATGGAGGAAACAGAAGATATGTACTCCGCCATTGACCAGGTCATGGACAAGATTGAAAAACAGATAAAAAAATATAGATCCAAGACAAGAAGCAGGAGGGCTGATATTACCAAGGAAGGGGATACTGGGGAATCAACAGAGCTCAATATAGAAGAACCAACCATAGAAATTGAAAAACTGGTTGCAAAACCCATGGACACTGAAGAAGCTGCAATGCAGTTTACAATGTCCCAGCAGGATTTTCTAGTCTTCAGGAACTCACGCTCCAGCAAAATCAATGTTATTTACAAACGCAGAGATGGCAATCTCGGACTAATTGAACCTTCAAGCTAACTATAAAGTCTTTATCAAGACAGGACTTCATAGTATTGGAATATAAATAACAATAATCCCTTCTGTGTTAAAGCGTGATATACTAATCCGCTCTAGGCCCCAGGATATAGTTCTATCTCGCTATAATCCCCGCCACGGTAGGGATTTAACTTTTCAGAAGGCTTCTAAAACAGCATTTATTACGTGGTATAAAAAGAATGAAACTTTCAGAGATACTGCATTTAGATAATATAATTCCTGACCTGCAGTCCGGGGATAAAAAAAAGGTATTAGAAGAGTTAGCTTCAGTAATATCCGCTACATATCCATACGTCGGAATGGACTCCCTGGTCAGGGTATTACTTGAAAGAGAAAGACTTGGAAGTACCGGTATCGGTGATGGTGTAGCCATACCTCATGGAAAATTCCATGGTGTAAATGAACCGGTGATATCATTTGGCAGGAGCCTGAAAGGAGTGGACTTTGACTCTATGGACGGCCAACCTGTTAATATCTTTTTTCTCCTTGTGGCCCCGGAAAATTCCGCCAGCATCCATCTGAAAGCCCTGGCCAGGATAGCCAGGATATTAAAAAACGCTGCCTTCCGAAAATTACTTATGGAGGCCAACACCAAAGAGGACCTCTACCAGACGATCATACAAAGTGATGAAGAATTTTGACATAGTCAGACCCTGATTAATATATTGAATAAAACAACACACTAATATAAGATCGGATCAAGACCTTGGGATCATACAAAACAGATCCTATAGGCACCTTGCCCACTTCAAATTAGATAGATCAAATTAAACTTTTAAAATACATACAGGTATAAATCATGATAGGTTTATTAATCGTTACTCATTGTGATCTGGGTAAAGAATTCCTGAATGCCGCTGAATTTATTGTTGGGAGCATGAATGATGCGCAAGTAGTCTCCATTAAACAATCTACAGATAGTGAGGAGATCAGAAAAACTATTGAAAACAAGATTTTAGACCTGGACAAAGGAGAGGGTGTCATTATCCTCACCGACATGTTTGGAGGGACACCTTCCAACCTGAGTCTGTCATTCCTGAAAAGAGGTAAAGTTGAGGTCCTAAGCGGTGTAAATCTACCCATGGTTATAGCCATTGCCCAGAATCGTACTGGCATGAAGCTGAGTAAGTTGGCTGAAAAGGCTCAGGAAGCTGGTAAAGTGAGCATCTCTCTGGCTGGAAAGCTGCTTGAATAAAAATAAGTTCTGTATATTTTACGATAAATGGTTGGTCTTTACAAATATTAAAGAGCAGTGGCTGAAGTTTATCAGTATTACTGGAATCACGTTTGAAAATTCTCTAACCTGTCTAAAAAAACATCGAGTTTACTCCCCCTCGCCTTTCAAGGTTTATAGAACACTCCCCCTGTTAAGCAGTAACTGAATCTGGTACAAGGTATCGTCACGAGGCGCTAAAAGTCTTATAATCAAAACGAAATTGGAGCAATTTTGATTCGCAGCCATTTTACTTATATGGTGAGAATTAAAATTTTGCTTTCGTGAACCCGCTTTGAAGGAATGGGCGTGCGAACAGATCTGCTGTCAAACATACAGCCTTTAATTAAAAGGTGCTTCAAGCCGCAGTAGATGCCCGGCGCAAGGTTTATGTATTAAATAGTAAAACATATACCAGATATTTATGGGTTGTGTGCTTGATTGTATCTATCCCTGTAATAGAAAAATATAAGAACAGGCATTTCAGAAACCTACCAGGGGACTTACTATCAATCTTATTGCATGCTGAATGTGACAATTATCTCCTTGCAACTTTCAAAAAAAAAAGGTAGAGATTTTTATTCAGATTAAAAACAATGATGTTATTGTTTCTTCTTAATTTCAATCAAATTAATTCAGGAGGTAGAAAATGTCGGTAAAAATAGCAATTAATGGTTTTGGTCGAATTGGAAGGATGGCATTCAGGGCTGGGTTATCAAATCCAGAGATTGAATTTGTTGGCATCAATGATCTCACAGATCCTGCGACTTTGGCCCACTTGCTTAAATATGACTCTTCACAGGGAGTCCTCGACGCTGAAGTATCAACCACAGACAATGGTTTAGTGGTTAATGGCAAAGATATTCCAATTTTCCAGGAAAGAGAACCTGCTAAAATACCATGGAATAGTACTGGCGCTGAATTTGTAGTAGAAAGCACTGGCCTATTCACCCAGAAAGAAAAGGCCGCTGCCCATCTTGAAGCTGGAGCAAAAAAGGTTATCATATCAGCCCCTGCAAAAGGGCCTGATATGACTATTGTAATGGGTGTAAACAATGATAAATATGATCCGGACAGTCATCATATAGTATCAAATGCCTCCTGTACAACCAACTGTCTTGCCCCTGTATGCAAGGTACTCCTTGACAGCTTTGGTATAGAAAGCGGTCTGATGACAACCACACATGCCTACACTGGTGACCAACGCCTGCTTGACTTCCCGCATAAAGATCTAAGAAGGGCAAGAGCTGCCGCACTTTCCATGATCCCAACAACAACAGGGGCAGCCAGGGCTGTTTCTCTAGTACTGCCGGAATTGGAAGGCAAATTGAATGGTATGGCCATTCGCGTTCCCACCCCGAACGTATCAGTTGTTGATCTTGTAGCAAAACTCACAAAGAGTGCCTCAGTTGAAGAAATTAATAGCGCCCTGAAGGCTGCCGCTGAAGGTCCTCTTAAGGGAATTCTAGCTTATAGTGAGCAACCCCTTGTATCTATTGACTATAATGGAACAACCCTCTCGTCCAATGTGGATGGTTTATGCACAATGGTTGTCGATGATATGGTCAAGATTCTCTCCTGGTATGACAATGAATTTGGTTACGCAAACAGGATGATAGACCTGGCTATTTTCATGGCGAACAAATAAACTCTTATTTTCTATTATCATCTAAGTCTATTATAGAGATATGATATGACAGGAGAACAAAATATGGGTGCACGTACACCATTGATTGCTGGAAACTGGAAGATGAATCTGAACTCAGAAGAATCTGTCAATCTCGTTAAAGCCCTGAAAGAAGGCATTACAGGCAATGAGGGAGTAGATATCCTTGTCAGCCCAACATTCGTCAACCTGGCAGTAGTAAAGCTGTCCATAGGCGATTCCGGGATTCTCCTTGCCGCCCAAAACATGCATTATGAAAAAAACGGGGCATACACAGGGGAAATTTCAAGCCAAATGCTCCTTGACGTAGGCTGTACACATGTGATACTTGGCCATTCTGAACGCAGGAGCATCTTTAAAGAAACCAGTGAATTTATCAATCACAAGGCAAAAGCAGCTACGGAGATGGGCCTGATACCTATTGTCTGTATAGGCGAGACCATTGAAGAGAGAGAGGCGGGTAATGCATTTGCTGTCATCAAGGACCAACTCAATGGATCTTTAAAAAATTTCAAAGATGTTGGTAAACTTCCGGCCTCCACTGTCTTAGCCTACGAGCCGGTATGGGCCATTGGAACCGGAAAGACTGCGTCACCTGAACAGGCCCAGGAGATACATCTATTTATTCGCCAATGGATCACGGACAATTTTAATCCTGAAACAGCTTCTCAGATAAGGATATTGTATGGTGGAAGCGTAAAAGGCGATAATGCCTCAGAACTTATGGGCAAACCGGATATTGACGGTGCCCTGGTCGGCGGAGCCAGCCTTACAGCAGATGCCTTTTTACCTATCATCAAATTTAAGGAAAACTGACCAGCTGAAATTTCAGTTGCATTATTATTTTTTTCTGTTATTATTAGTGGTTTAATTTTAGATAACTATAAATTTTTATTGGTATATTAACATGCAGTTATTAATTATTGGTATCCATATTATTGCGTGCCTCTCCCTTATTTTTATTGTCCTGCTTCAGACAGGCAAAGGGTCTGATATGGGCGCGGCCTTTGGCGGTTCTAGCCAAACTGTTTTCGGAAGTTCCGGGGCAGCCACACTTTTGCATAAGGTTACTGTGACAGCCGCTGTTATCTTTATGCTGACTTCACTCACCCTCGCTCTCTTCTTCGGAAGAGGAGACAGATCTTCCTTAATGGAAGACTTCCATGGCACGGCAGCACCTGCTGCGCAGGAGAGCAAAACACCTGCTGACAGCAATAAATAGTGAGTCATAAACCTGTGCCGAAGTGGTGGAACTTGGTAGACACGCTATCTTGAGGGGGTAGTGCCTTACGGGTGTGCGGGTTCAAATCCCGCCTTCGGCACCAATCGCGTCTAATAAAATCAAATATTAATATGGTTTAATCTGATTTAAGTCAGAGTTAAAAAAGGGGATCAAGATTGATCCCCTTTTCATTGAAATCTTCTTAAAAACAGTAATCACAGCAAAACAAACAGTTCTCTTCCTATATTTTTTCCATCAAAACACCATGAAGCGTAAATACGCTAAATAATCTTTGAACCAAGAAGTCTTTATAATCCCAGATTGACACCTCAGTGCCTCATGTCTCAATAGGTCTTCCCGCCCCTCACAGACCTTTATTTTAATTGATAAACATCTTGAAATATGCATATCCTGCCTGAAAAAATATTTGTTATCCCATAAGGTATGAAATCGCTAGTGAGAAACCTGCTCGTTAAAAACGACACCTTATGAGAAAGGAATTTCAGATGATAAAAAAAATCCTTTTATTATTTCATTTAGTTGCATTGACATGGGGATTCAATACATTCAATGGGATCTTGCCTGTAATTGCGGCGGAGAAGGGCAAGCTTGATGGTCCCCGCATCAAAAAGCCCGGAATCACAGATACTATAAGGGCCAATGTGTATGCAGATAACTGGTTTAAACTTTATATCAACGGAAACCTTGTCGCTGTGGATTCCATATCCTTCATACCTCATAATGTTATATCTATTGACATCCTGCCTGAATACCCTATGACCATTGCGGTTCTCGCCCGTGACAATGCTGACCCTGAGACTGGTATGGAATATAGTAACACACGTATAGGTGACGGCGGATTTATTCTCAAATTCACCGACGGGACTGTCACAAGTGCCAGATGGAAGGCTAAAAACTTCTTTCACGGCCCCATTAACGACGACATCCGAAATCCCAGGGTGAAAACAGAACCAATCCCTGAAGCATGGTGGAGATCGGATTTTGATGATTCAGCTTGGTCCAATGCCGTGGAACATACTGAAAAATCTGTCAATCCGAAAGCTCCCTATTTTCAGCATGACTTTGATGGCGCCAAATGGATCTGGACAAAAGACCTTGCCCTGGACAATACCATTATCTTCCGCTTCAAAGCAGAACATCCTCTTAACAACACATCACTGCCAGCAGACTGGCCCAGAGGGCATATAGACGCGACCGAAAGGCAGTGAGAAGAAAATGATTTGCTTTCAAATCATCTTAAAACAGCATATACATAATGAGAAAAACTTCATATTACAACTACCAAGACGCGTGTTAATCCGCGTAAAAAATAAATGACAAGGACAACAATGAAGATCTAATGATTAAAGTATATAATGCAACCGTAAAAGAATGAGAGATAGCGGTTAAACTCTTTGAATAAATAAAGTGAAAATGAACTACACTATGCCCAGTGTTCATTTTAGATTGCTAATACATACGAGTCTATTTTTTAAAAATAAAGATAAAGCTG
>JAFDJA010000113.1 GCA_019307745.1 Deltaproteobacteria bacterium
GGATGATTGGATATCATTTTTTGCTTGACAATCATAAAAATAAAAGGCAAGTAGACGGCATGTAACCCATTAATTATAATAGATAAATCAGAATATGTTACGTTTTACTACTATTGATCGCAGGTTTTGGGATGATGGTGGATTTTGGGATATCTCCAACATATATGTATAGGCTAATGTAGTGATTTTTGCTATCAAAACCCCAACAGCAGAGGGCAAGACTTACCACTTGGATTTGTAATTATATCCAGGGAAGGATTAAAGTCCATCTTTGTCGCATAAGATACCGCCCCCTCTTTTTACGCTCTTCCCTTTTTTCAAGGTCATTAGTCAAAGATGTCTATATTTAGTTTAATATCGCTACCTGCCTCTCTTTGCTCATCTTTGCCCTTCTTTACCCTTATATGGCCCTTCTTTACCCTCATATGACCCATGTAGGGTATATCCCTCTGGTTTGCTTTTCTGAAAATCATCACGTATTATTAAGACATGATGGAAAATAATACTCAACGTGATTTTAACACTCAACTGAAATACCATTTAAAAGATAGGGATTGTCCGCTCCAGGACTCTGATTTTATTAGTGCCTTGGAGCTTTTCTTATATAACGGCAGGACACCGGAATCTGCGCTCTAAAAACTTCTAAAAACAGTGAGTTTGGGCGTGGCTCATTTTTTTCTGATTTTTGTGATAAAAGATCTTTCTCTGCGTCTCTGCGGCTCTAGAGAACATAGTGAACGGGCGAGAGATATAAGAAAAGGAGTCAGCCTTTGATTGGGACAAAAATGGTAAAAAGCGAGAATTTTTTTTTTATAATCAAATGTACTGTTTTGTCCCATTCGAAAATCTCTTTTATTCCAGGACCCCTTATTTTTCAGGCCATGGAAGAATAAAAATGAGTGATCAAAAGCCATCTGTTTGTAACGTTTTTTGTCCCATTTTTGTCCCATTTGTGTCCCATATGTGTAACTGTTTTCGGTACAGACATCTGATAATGTAAGGATCAAATCGTTGTTTAGCTCTTGCTCTATTTAATGACATGGTGGTAGAAATTAAAATCTTAAGGCCTTGGATTTTACTCTGGCATTCAATTATGAATTATAGATATATTATCAGGAGATTTTGAGATGCAGATTTGGGTTGATGCGGACGCCTGTCCCAGGGTGATAAAGGAGATTTTGTACAGGGCAGCAGACAGAGTAAAGGTAATGCTGACATTTGTGGCAAATATGCCCTTGAGGGTACCTAGGTCAAGGTATATTGATACCATACATGTTGCGGCAGGTTTTGATGTGGCGGATGACCAGATCGTCAAGCTGGTAGAACAAGGGGATCTTGTGGTTACTGCAGACCTTCCCCTTGCAGATAAGGTGGTCAAAAAGGGTGGTTATGGGCTGGATCCAAGGGGTGAGCTTTATACTGAGGATAATATCGGCCAGCGGCTTGCCATAAGAAACCTGATGGATGAGATCAGGAGTACAGGTATGGAGACAGGAGGTCCTGCATCATTCAGCCCCAGAGACCGTCAAGCCTTTGCCAATCAGCTTGACCGTTTTTTGAGCAGATATGCGGGCTCCTGATTTTTTGTTTGTTTAAGACTATTATTTTTAGTCTTTCTGGATATAGCTAACTCTTTATTGTTTTTTTATATCTTCAATGCTTGACAATGCAAGTCTGCTCCTATATAGTCCGGCCCACTATATTCTTATTTCTGTTTTATGAAAAAAATCTCACCCCATTATCAATTCCTTTTCTGTGGAGTTTTAATGCGCTAGAGGCTTCATAGAAACAAAGGCCACTCCGGTACCAGCTGCAATGCCTGAAAGCCGCGCCTGGTAGAGACTCTGTCAGATCATTCCATTTAGACTTTGCCTTTATAAGAGATAGGATAAATGTGTCTAATCTTAAATATAGAGGTAATGTCTTTGAATTTTCAGGAACTAGGTCTAAGTAAAAATGTCTTAAAAGGTATAGGTCAGCTGAGTTTTACAAACCCCACACCTATACAGGAGAGGGTTATTCCGTTAATACTGGCAGGCACAATGGATATTGTCGGGCTTGCCCAGACAGGTACAGGAAAGACTGCAGCATTCGGCCTGCCTTTGCTTGAAAAGATCCGAATGGACGAAAACAGGCCCCAGGCCCTTATCCTCTGCTCCCATTCAGAACCAGATAAGGTCCATAAAAAAGGGAACTCACGTCATAGTTGCTACCCCTGGCAGGCTCCTGGACCTTCTTAACCGCAAGGCCGTGAATATTAGCAAGGCAAAATTTATGGTCCTTGATGAGGCAGATATCATGCTGCACATGGGTTTCAAGGATGAGCTTGACGCTATCCTTGCGATGGTTCCTAAAAACCGCCAGGCCCTGATGTTTTCAGCAACTATGCCAAAGGGTGTGGCAAAGATTGCATCCAGATACATGCGTGACCCCATTGAGGTGACTGTTGGTAGAAAAAATTCATGCACCTCAAATGTCAGCCACAACTATTTTATGGTCCATGCAAGAGATAAGTACCAGGCATTGAAGAGAATTGTAGATTATTATCCGGATATCTACAGCATTATATTCTGTAGGACCAGGATTTCGACCCAGCAGGTTGCGGATCAGATGATCAGAGACGGATATAACGCGGAATCCCTTCATGGGGACCTGTCTCAGGCTCAGAGGAGTTATGTGATGGACAAGTTCAAGGACAGGAGCCTTCAAATCCTTGTTGCCACAGATATTGCCGCGCGTGGACTTGATGTTAATGATCTTTCCCATGTTATCCACTATGACCTTCCTGATGATATTGAATTGTATACCCACAGGAGTGGAAGAACCGGCAGGGCAGGAAAGGACGGCATATCACTTTCCATAATCAATATGAAGGAGACGTTTCGGATCAGAAGGATCGAAGACTTTATCAAACAGAAAATCATTCAAACCAAGATCCCCCGGGGCAGGGATATCTGCACCCAACAGCTAATGCACCTAATAGACAAGGTAAAGACGGTTGAGGTGGATTCCGCTCAGATCTCTCCCTATATGAAGGTTATTGAACAGAAGCTTTCAGGTCTTAGCAGGGATGAGCTTTTGAAGCACTTTGTCTCACTGGAGTTTAACAGGTTTCTTAACTACTATAAGGACCGGACAGACCTCACAACTGATGAGGATTACAGGAAGAAACCCAGGTACAGCAAAGCGGGTAAGCCCAAGAGGGGCTTCAGGAGAAAACAGAGGAGAAAAGACAGAAGGTAAGATCAGGGAACCGGAAATTGGTGTATCGTGTTGGAGTATCTAAGGCCGATGAAGAGCTTTTATAGAGCATCAAATTTTACCTGAAAAAATAACATTTAATTATTACCTGAATATTGCAATCATCGTGCTTGCCGAATGTACAAGGCTTTAAGTACCGCTAACATTTGATAAAAAAGTAGATTCGATGAAATCCAGGACATCTCCAATATCCTTCATGCAAAATTCAGTAAAATAAACGAGGACAAATAATGAGTTTTAAAAAGTTTAATTTCAATCCAAAAATTGTAGCGGGCATTCAAGCCTGCAAATATGTTTCACCAACACCGATCCAGGAGCAGGCTATTCCATCTGTATTAAAAGGTTGTGACCTTATGGGTCTTGCCCAGACAGGAACAGGAAAGACAGCAGCCTTTGTGCTGCCGATCCTTCAGAATCTGCTTGGTGGTCCGAGGGGAACCGTGCGAGCGCTGATTGTTGCCCCGACCAGAGAACTGGCGGAGCAAATTCACAACTCCATAGAACAAATGGCCGTGAGAACCGGCCTCCGTAGTATAGCCGTCTATGGAGGAGTTAACAAGCTGGCACAGATCAAGAAAATCCGGTCAGGAGTTGACATCGTGGTTGCCTGCCCAGGGCGTCTACTTGATCACCTCGGTGATCGCACGATCAATTTGTCAAAGATCGAACATTTTGTCCTGGATGAGGCCGACCATATGTTTGACATGGGCTTTTTACCAGATATCAGGCGCATACTGAAATATCTTCCCAGACAGCGGCAAACTCTGCTTTTTTCAGCAACCATGGCCAAAGAAATCCGCCAACTGGCAGAAGAGATCCTTATCAATCCGACCACCATTCAGATCAATCACAAAAAACCGGCGGAGACGGTCTCCCATGTAGTTTTTTCAGTGGAGCAGGGTCGCAAGCCAGTGCTCCTGCGAGAGCTGATCGACAATACGGACATGCCTGCTACTCTGATCTTTACCAGAACCAAATACAAGGCCAAGAAGCTTGGACAGAAACTGGAGAAGGCTGGTTATAAAGCTACTTCAATCCAAGGCAACCTCTCCCAGTCGAAAAGGCAGCAAGCCCTGGATGGTTTCAGAAGCGGCAAGTTCAAGATTCTGGTTGCCACAGATATTGCCGCACGCGGGATTGATGTCACTGGAATCTCGCATGTAATCAACTATGACATGCCAGATACTCTTGAGGCATATACCCACCGTATTGGCCGCACCGGCCGAGCCTCTGCAACCGGCCAGGCCTACAATTTTGCAGGCCACGAAGACAGGCGCATGATCACTATGATCGAGCAGCTGATCGGGAGAAAAATGGCACGTCCCCCCTTGGAGCAGAAGTATCCGTAAGATTTTCTATAACTGTCAACTCCTTAAAAATACCAGTGCCAAGGTGCTTGGCATCTTACAATATTAACAGGGGTAGCCGTAATCAAAGGTTTGGTCCTTAAGTATTAAAAACCGGCACAATGTCTCCAGATTAAAGATATGGTGATTGCACCACTGAAAGCATCAAAAGGCAATAGAAGGCCTGACCGTTGCTGAATTGAAACTTCGTCGATTTCAGAGCTGTGATATCAGGAAGCTATAAGTAAGTTTGGTTTTCGTACCTATAATTAAAGGAATTTTGAGATATGGAAAGTTTTTGAATGGGCCGATGAATAACAACCTTTGCTTGAGGAACTATTTTGATATACGGAGCTTTTCTACCTGTTTGGTGGTTCTTTTACGTAAAAATTGGTTAGAAATAACAATTCCATAAACAAAGAGACCCAACAGGAAGAAATAGTACTTATGAATATGGTTTATTTTAAGAATGCTAGTCATGATTCCAGGATGTAACAGAATGAACCAGGCAACCAGAAAGAACGGAATATCATACCATTTATTTCGTACCAGACACCATCCTTGCGCAAAACTTTCAAACGCTGACATGCCGATCATGCACATCCCGAATATCAATAAAGCTTGGGGCCAGTTATTAATATCATGCAGGATGAGTTCAGGGTTGAAGACGAACAGGAAGGCGATACAACTCGTTCGGATATCATAAAGAAATCCCTGTATGCCTGTCGGTATTGGTTCGGATTCAGCGATGGCAGAGGCAGCGTAAGCCGCCAAACCCACGGGTGGTGTATCATCGGCAAGGATACCGAAATAAAAACAGAAAAGATGCGCTGCCATGATCGGAATGATGAAGTCGTAGAGGCTGCCAATTTCAACGATGATGGGAGCAGTTAGCGAGGCCATAACAATATAGGTAGCGGTGGTAGGCAGACCCATGCCTATGATCAAACTGGCGAAGGCAGTGATTAGAAGCAGCAGGAAAATATTCCCCCCGGATATGCTTTCTACCCATCCAGCAATCATGCCCCCAATGCCCATATTCACCACGCCTACAATAATACCTGCCGATGCGCAGGCCAAAGCCACAGGCATCATGTTTTTAGAGCCTTGAATCAGCCCGCTTAAAATCAGCATAAAGCTGTTCTTGATAGCGGCGATAAAGCTCTTTTTTTGTATGATGGCTTTACGGATTTCCTGATAAAAGATGATCAGGATCAGGATTTGAATCGAGCGATAAGCTGCCAGTTCGGGAGAATGGCGGAGGAACACCAACTGATATAAAAGCATTGCTAAGGGGATTAAATAGTGGATTCCGTTTTTCAGTGTATCCCAAAAAGGTGGCAACTCTTCGGGAGGTACTCCCTCTATGCCCAGTTTTGAAGCTTCCAGGTGGGTGATACAAAATAATCCAAAATAGGATGCAAACGCCGGAATGGCTGCAGCTTTCACCACATCAAGGTAAGGCACATTGACATATTCCGCTATTATAAAGGCCGCGGCTCCCATGATTGGCGGCATTAATTGACCGTCGGTACTGGCTGCCACCTCAATAGCAGCGGCCTTTTTAGACGGGTATCCGGTCTTTTTCATCAGAGGGATAGTGAATGGCCCGGTGGTAACGATATTCGCTATACTCGACCCGGATACAACACCGGTTGCTCCACTAGCCACTACAGCTGCCTTGGCAGCACCGCCTTTAAAGCGGCCTAAAAATGAAAGGGCCAGATCAGTGAAAAACTTTCCGGCACCAGCCTTGTCAAGTAAAGCCCCGAAGCAGACAAAAAGATAGACAATAGACGCGGACACGCCAAGGGGAATACCGTAAATCCCTTCAGTGGAAAGGGTGATGTTGCTGACATACCTGGTAATGGAGACGCCCTTGAAAGCAAATAGCTCGGGCATATGGGGCCCCAAAAACGCATAAGCCGTAAAAATAGTGGCGATAATGGACAACGCTGGTCCAATGATGCGGCGGGTGGCCTCTAGCAGCAATAATACCAGGATGATCCCTGCCACGACATCGCGTGCAAGAGGGGAACCCATTCTCATGGCGATCCCCTCGTAATCAAAAAATAAATAAAGCGCCGTACAGACACCCAAGGCAGCAAGAATGTAATCAATAAGTGGTATGCGATCCGTAACGTTTAAAAAACCAAGATACTTAGGCTTTTTTTTGAGACAGGGATTGAGCAAAAAAATGAGCGCCATAGCGAAAGCTAAATGAATGGCCCGCTCGGTTGTAGTGTCTATGATTAAGAAACTGGGTAAAGCCAGTTGATAAATCGCCCAGGTAATACCGATAATGGCAACAATATAGAATTCGTATTGCCTTAAGGTACGAAAACCGCCTGTTTCTTCTTTGATGTATTCATCTAACGACTTCTTTTTTTTTTGAATAACCATTCCCCTACCTATTGAGTGGGACAAGAATAGCGAATTCGGTTGGCAAACCGAAAAGTCAGGCTTTCAATCACTTGAAACTTGATGGTTGTTACGAATAGATGAAAGCGGGTAAAAAACAGTCGTATAGACACCGTTATTCCATATAAATATAATTGAACCGAATGGGCTAGGATTCCCTGATCTACTCAAAAAAACTCGGGAATTCGATAAACTCTAGATACACGACCTTAGGGATTATCGCTCGTAGTTTGATTTCTTTTCATTTAATCGACTGTTCTTTATTTCAGTCCGGCTTCCTTATAGTATTTTATAGCCCCCTTATGGATCGGTGCTGAAAGACCTTCCAGCATGCCCTGTTTGCTCAGGACTTCATAGGCGGGATGAAGTTTCTTGAAGTCCTCAAAATTTTCAAAAACCTCCTTGGTAATGGCATACACTACATTTTCTGGAACCTTAGCGGAAGTAATAAACGTTGCTTTTACGCCGAAGGTTTGAACGTCTTCCTTGTTTGTCGAGCGGGGATAAAATTTTATTGGAACATATGCTTTAGCGTAGTAAGGGAACTTTGCTGTGAGCTTATCAACATTAGGTATCGCGATGAACTTCACCTTTCGCTTGCCAGCAGTAGCTTCCTTGATAGCACCGCTGGGATGGCCGACCGTGTAAAAGAAGGCATCAATCCGACCGTCCTGGAGCAGTCCGGGTGCCTCGGCTGCCTTAACACCTTCAGCAATTAGATTTTTTTTATAATCAATACCATTAGCAAAGAGTGCGTCGATAGAGTTTTGGCGCTGGCCAGAGCCGGGATTGCCTATATTGATGCGTTTACCTTTGAGGTTGGCAAATGTGTTTATACCTGCATCGCCCGCCGCTACAAGGGTGATCGATTCAGGATGGATGCTGAACACAGCTCGCAAGTCGTTTTGAGGCCCTTTGGTTTTCCATTCCGCGTCACCTTTTAGTGCCTGGTACTGACGGTCGGACTGGACGATACCGAAGTCCAAATCTCCACCCATGACAGCGTTGATGTTAAAAACCGATCCTGCGGTGGATTCGACTGTACAACGTATGCCGTACATTTTGCGGTTCTTGTTGACAATTCTGGCTATCGCACCCCCCGTAGGATAGTAAACGCCGGTAATCCCACCGGTTCCGATGGTTACGAATGTGGTTTTGCCCCGAACGGGTTCCTGGGCCATTCCAAACAAAGCGGCCATAGGAAATAGTAAAGTGAAACTAAATACTAATAACTTCTTCATCACATTGACCTCTTTATTGACATGTTAAAGTGAAGTAAAAAATAATGATCAGTGTAGGATGTTTAGGCTTTCTTCCTTTCTGTTGCCTTTAGTCTAGTCTATTTATTATTACCTTTAAGGAAAAATATGCAATTCTTGCCATAAGATTGAATTTAATCATAACTGTTTTGGGTTTTGATTTCAAACTATAATGGTAAATATTTTTAGAATTGCTCCTTGATTGATTTATAGTAGAAAGCATAAATCTCAAAGTGAAAAGAATCTACACAATATATAGGCTTATTCATAAAAAAAGCAAGGCCACTCCTGACCCTGCCTTTTTAAAACATACAAGTGATTCATATCAATATTTAAATGAAAAACGATGATTTATTCTGAACGATTTTTCAGTTGAACTTTCCTCATCGCCTTAATGGGAACTATTTTTTACCACCTTTACCACCTTTACCATCTTTACCGCCTTTACCTTTACCTCTTTCTTGTGGTGCAGGAGTGCCTTTCATCAGGCCTCCAAATTTTCCTTGAGCGGCCAACTCGGTAATTGTTCCTAATGGCTTCAAATCCCTGCCTTTAAGTGCCGGATGATCAGCAGCATAACGATAGACCCGAAAAGTAGCATTTTCATAAGCTCTTCCGTCTCCAATGAGTTTTCTGATACCAGCACGTGTACCGGGACAAATGTATTCCCACACAACCTCTCCTTCCTTGGTTACTTCAAAAAACTGCCCCCACGTACCGGAACAGATGACAGTGTTGCCGTTAGGCATACGCTGGGCACCGGATATATTTTCGGCCCAAAAACTGCAAGGATTCTCGGATTTATACTTCCATACAATCTGTTTTGAAGCGCCCCTGCTTGATCCAGCCTCCATCTGGGGGATATATATCCCATCTTTCATGGGGCCCTTGTAAGGGTTGATTTCATATACAGATGAGTAAGTACCTCTCAGGTGACCGGTACCATTGTCAAAAATCAGAAAATTACCAGCTCCAGATAATCCATCCCTGATCCACTGGATATCATGGGTGAAAAACGTCTGCTGGTCGCCTTCTGAAATGCGATTTTCATTAGCAGAAATTCCCTGTCCGGCATCAAACACGGCAGGATTCCCCCATCTGAACAGAAAATCACCTGCGTCACTGGCAGCAAGCTCGATGCTCTTTTTCGGATCTCCGGGAATAAATGTGCCGCCGTGGTCTATAATATAGAACTCGCTTTGTCTTGAGTTATTGACAGCAATCTGATCTAGCTCTTCATTGTAATCAATAGAATTGGTGTGAATCCAGTCGTCTGTTCTTCCCCTACCGAAATTTATATCCATTTTCCCGGGGTAATCCGCTATTGTTTTACCTTTGCCAACATAATTTTCCTTGGTTGGATCAACATCCTGAATGAGGTGATCAAAGATGTTCCATTCCCATACAACATTGCCCTTCATGTCCATCTCAACGACTCCGTCAGGCACTGATCTGTAATTCTCCCTCAGCTTGGGATCACATCCCGCTGCGATACCCTGTTCATGCGTTATCTCCCTTGAAGAAACCATCAGGAGGGTGTACGCTTTGAGCTCTTTATTCCATATTTTCTGGAAATCATGATGAGCAGTATAGCCCTCACGCGTGTCTTGAAGCTCCCATATGACATTTCCATCCCAGTCCACTTCCTGATATCTGGCTGGTTGCCCCCTGCCAGTACTCAAACCCCAAATCATATTTCCGTTTTCCAGAAAATAGGCATACTTCTCAACACCGCGCCTTTCCCACGAGTGGATCAGATTGCCTTCCATGTCGATCAGAAAGGTGTTTCGAGCCTGGAAAGGGGAAAACAAAGTATACCCGTTAAAGGCTTTTGTCTTGTCATAATAAGTCAGCTCAGTAGGTCCAAAGTGAGACTGATACGCATAAACAGAGCTCCCCGCAGTGGTAGTTAAAATAATAAGCGCCAATGTAATTAAGACTTTTTTTAACATGTTCTATCCCCCCTTTTGATGTTTGTAATATGTTATACTATATAGTGTGGCATGTCTGTCAATCTATTGAAAGAAAAATATTATGATCATAATAGAACACATTCTTTTGTTAACAGGGGACTATGGGATTATCCCCCCTTTCCCTTAATCAAAGATTTAACCACATTTCAAGAAAATTACCCGTTGCACCTTATGTCTTATAGTCATAACAATCAAGCAAGGATCAAAATCCCAGGTTTCTTGTCAAATACTACAATTATTGATCATCAAAATCTACGCTAGATTACATATTGGAATCGATATTTTTCACAAACCAAACCAATTTATGACGTATAGCAGTAAGCGTTAGTCACAGGACAAGTAATGTTTACAAATGTTATAATACATTCGTTTTATGAGGGGATCTGGACTAAGGTATAGATAACACCTTATTGTTTTATCAGTGTTCCTTAAAGAGGAATAACGAGTTATCCTACTGCGCCCTCTGCCTGTTCAACTGACCTGTCAAGGCTCTGCTTTTTCCCCAGCCTGCTGAATTGCCTGCGTATTATTGAACGCTTCGCTTTGCTGTTTAAAAAACCAAAAGATAAAAATCCTAAAAGGTTACTCGAACCTCACGAGGCGGAAACCCAGGTCGCCAAGCAAATCCGAGTCTGTGGTCCACCATTTGCCGCGAAACGCTGCCCGGCACCGCTGCGCGTCTTGGTGCCAGCTGCCTCCCCGTATTACGCGGTAGTTGCCTGTATCAGGGCCAACAGGATCAGTCACTGAACTTGTGGGATAATCTCCATACCAATCCTGACACCATTCCAACACATTTCCATGCATATCATTCAAGCCCCACGCATTAGGAACCTTTTGGGCCACAAGCGTGGTGCCGGAAATTTCGCCAGTAGTTTCGTTGTGATATCTGTACCAACCAGCCTCATCCAGGTTGAGGTCAATAGGAGTAACACCAATTTCGGTTATATCTCCAGTATAAAAGGCTGTAGTTGTACCCGCACGACAGGAATATTCCCACTCAGTCTCTGTTGGTAGGCGATAAGGCCAATCTGTAAGACCGGATTCTAAAAAATTAAGTGTTTCTATAAAATTATGCACATCATTCCAGGGTACCTGCTCAACAGGGCATTCTGAACAGCCTGAAAACCATGAAGGATTCGTGCCCATCACATCATACCACACCTGTTGCGTTACCTCTGTTGTTTGCATGAAAAACGACTGGGTCAGGGTCACTTCATACTGGGTCTCGTCTGAGTATCGACCCAATTCATCTGAAGGGCTTCCCATGGTAAAAGTACCGGCAGGAATAGGGCTAAAGATCATGCCAAGGGAGTTGACATATTCCACATAAACAGACACAGTAGCTGTATCTGTAGCTCCTGAGCTGTCAGTGACCGTTAAATTAATTATATGAATTCCGGTTGACAGTTCAGCAGCAAATGTTGCGTCAGAACCTATCTGGCCGTCGATGTCAGATGTCCAGTTTAGAGAAGAGCCTGATAGTATCCCGTCTTCATTATCTGTTCCTGAACCTTCAAAAATTATTGTGCTGACTCCTGAAAATCTACTATAATCAGAGGGGCTGACAATAACAGCCACAGGCCGTGTCTGGCCATAATATACATATGCATCTGTATCATCTGTATCTATCTCAACAGAGGTACCACTTAGCTCAGATTCCGAATAATATGTGCTGCCAAATTTTGTACAGGACACCTCTGTAGTACCAGAAGTATAACCATCACCATCTGCATCTTCATACCAGATCTGGCCCGGGAATTCGGTGGCACTACTGTCATCACAGTCGCCTGAAGTGGCTGTTAAGTCACTGGCAAGATAATAGCCGGTCGGCTGTGTTTCTGCCTGCTGACTTGTGCTGTCTGAGTAAAGGTCACCGTCAACATCCTTATACCAGGTCTGAAGATCAAATCCTGTACAATCCTGATCTATTCCATCATCCGGAATCTCTGTTGCTCCGGGATTAATCCCGGCATCACTGTCATCACAGTCGCCTGAAGTAGCGGTAAGGTCTGAGGTAAGATAATAGTCGGTCGGCTGACTGCACTGGGTCAAGCTTGTGCCATTTGAATAGAGATCACCATCTGCATCCTGATACCACACGGTTGCTGGA
>JAFDJA010000018.1 GCA_019307745.1 Deltaproteobacteria bacterium
GGAATGAGTGCCCCAGAAAATTCAGTCAGTGCGAGGCCTTTTTCCATGAAAGTATAGCTCCGGAAGCAATCGTTTCTTCGATCATCAAGTACAGTGAGGAATACTTTTCCAATATGATTCAATCTTATGCCTCTTAGATAGCTTATATACCATACAAACCGGAAAAATCAGGAGCTGTAACTCAGCCCAAAACTCATAAACCATCATGCTCCACCCTGTTATATCGGGAGATTCAGGAGCTGATAATTCAATATCAGGTTAATGCCATCAGACATAATATGGATCAGAATCAATGAATATAGCAATCTCTATTGCCATCACAGGGGGTATCGGTGGGATCGAAAGAAATATCTTCACTGTGACCAGGGCGCTTCGCTCACATTCGATTGATATCTATACTATGCAGTACCATACCAGTGGATTTGACCCCAGGGGCGATAATGTCCGAATCAGATGGTTTGAACAGAAGAGAGACAAGCTGCATGTTGAAATTGATGATAAGAAAGAATATGACCTCTACTTCTATTATGCGGCATGCCACCCCGTTTATATTGGGGATTACCTGAATGTCAAAAAAAAGATAGTGGTCCCAAACGGCAATAATGTAAGAGAGATTGAACATTACTTTGATTATGTCTTCTGCCAGGCAGAAGATGGTATTCGATATTTTGATGATATGAGTAAAAAACTCCTTATCACACCATGTGTTATCATACCTGTTGACCATAAAAAAGCACTAGCCAATTTACCTGAAGAGTTTTTCCTTACCGTGTTTAATCCGTATGACCGCATCTGCAAGTATGACGATGGGATGAAACCATATAAGGGGTATGACATTCTTTATGAAATGGCAGACCATTTCCCCATGCCCCTTATCTGGTGTCACAGTGATCAGTCTATTTCTTCAGGACACAACATCTTGGACCACCCCAACATTATTCATATGCATGACCTGAATCAGGAACAGCTCTATTATCTATATGAACATGCCACTGCGTATGTATCTTTTTCAAGAGAAGAGAGCTTCGGGTGGTCTCTGGCAGATGCCATCATGTTTGACAAGCCGATCATCTCAAAAAGGGTCGGGGTCATATCATCCCTGGATCCTGAAGAAAAAGGACTGTATCTCTATAAGACCAAAGAAGAACTCAAGGGACTGCTCCAGAAAGACAAATTTGAGAAAGGCGAATATGACAAAAGCCCATTCGCCCCTGAAAGATTTGAGAAAAAACTGCTCTCCCTTACCAAAAGAGAATAGGGACATGGAAAAAAGAAGAAATGAAATACTGAACAATCCTGATGAGACTCAATCTCTTGCTAGATCCAGCAGAAGCAATCTGGATTAAAGGAAGACACCAGCTATGAACACATCTTCAACACTATCTCTGTGTATGATTGTTAAGGATGAAGAAAGCATGCTGTCCCGCTGTCTCAAAAGTGCAGGGGATTACGCGGATGAAATAATCATTGTCGATACTGGTTCAACAGATCAAACAGTGGAGATTGCAAGGAAATTTGGAGCAAGGGTCTATCACCATCCATGGGAAAATGATTTTGCAAAGCACCGTAATCAGGCCATCAGCTATGCCACATGTGACTGGATTCTTATGATAGATGCTGATGAGGAATTAATGGCAGGCAGTGGAAATATATTAAAAAAGGCAATCAATAAAAACAATATTGATTCTATTGTCATAACAAACATAAGCACATTCAATAATGGCAGGAGTGAGGCATGGAACAGACAGACAAGAATCTTCAAAAATCTGCCATATATATCTTATAGTGATATAGTCCATGAACAGCTCACAGGAATCAATAATAGCAAATATTATCCAATCTTTTTTTATCATCGTGGGTATGATCTCAAAAAAGAGGTCACAGAAAAAAAGCATATAAGAAATATCAGCCTGATAAAGGAGCAGATTAAAAGAGATCCGAACAATTATTTTTTCCATCTTAATCTGGCTGTCACCTATTCCATCCATCTTGAATACGAAAAGGCAGTGGAACATGGAATAACAGCCCTTTGCCTAGCCCGGGAACAAAAGATAGCCGGTGATAATGTATTATGGATCTATTACATCATATCATCCGCATACTTAAAGCTGGATGACCTTGACAATGCGGAAAAATATGCAACAGAAGGAGCAAACCTGTCACAGGAACATCTTGACTCACGATTCATATTAATGGTCGTTTCGCACAGGAAAAAGGACTGGAAAAGGTTGGCGCAAGTATCAACAGAACTCCTTGAACTTTTCAGTCTCCTCGACACCTCGCCTGAAAAATTCAACTCCAGATTGATCCATATGACCAATGAGGAGTGGCGCGTACATATCGCCTTAGGAGACATGTACCTTCACAAACAACGAAAAACAGAGGCAGAACAATCATTCAAAAATGCCGAATCCATGGCTGCAAATCTGTCTGAATGCGAACAGATAATCGGAGATTGCTACAGGTCACTTGGCATGGTTCAACAGGCAGAGGATCATTACAGGGCATCCATGGCAGACAAATCAGATAATAGCAGGGCAATTTGGGGGCTTGCACTTGTCAAGAAGTCACAAAATGCCTTTGAAGAGTATAAGGACCTGATTGACAGTATTGATGTAAAAGGGATCAACAACCATGACATCATTTTTGAAAAAGGACTGATTGCCTTAAAAGGCGGGGACTATTCTGATGCAACAGCGCATTTTAACAGGGCGATTGAATTGAAACCTGATTCTTTCCATTCCTACCAGAATCTAGGACTTTCCTACAAAGGCTCCGGAGATTTCCCCAATGCCATATCCTCAAATATCAAAGCCCTTGAACTCAGACCGGAATCAACCGATGTACGAATAAATCTGGGACATATTTTATATGAAATCGGGGAATTTGATCACGCAAAAATGTTGATTGAATCCATCCTGGAGATTGATTCCGACCATGTGGATATACAGCTTCTTCTGTGCGACATCCTTCTGACAAACAACAATATGAAAGAATGCGTTCATCAATGTGACAGCATCTTGAAAAACCTTGATATCCCCTTTGGCCTGGAAGTCACAGATCCTTCTGACCTTGCTGACCTTTTCATATTGATCTCCCAAACCCTTGCAGGGCGTGGTAACACTACCCTGTCTAAAATGGCCTCGAGTATTGCACACAGGCTTGATCCGGAAATTAAGGGAGATAAGATAATATTATCAGGAACACATATTGAGCACTGACAAATAAAGGCTTAAATAATTTCATCTAAAGGATTTCCGATCATATATGCATTTTCTTTGTGTTACGCAACGTGCTAAGGCTGATATTTACGGCCAGGAATATCAGCTAAAACCTCTTGATCCCAAAATAGAGAACATAGAAGATATCCTGGTGACAGATAATACCTCTGCATCAGAACTCCTTTCAAGGCACCCGGAGTTTCTCGCAGGGCTCAGTGTGGATATCGACAACCTAAAGGGCTTTCCCAAAATCGTGAATCAACTAAGCGATATAGGGCCCGAAGGCAAAGTCCTCATAATGCGAAACGGTGGTATTGGCGATCATATCATGTTTCTTCCTGCCCTTCGCATCTTCAGAGAGGTTTTCCCTTCAAACGTGGAAATCATCCTTTCAGCACAAAGAGAAAAACACCCCCTTTTCCATCACAACAGCAACATAACTCAACTGCTTCCTATGCCGCTGAGGTTAACTGCCATATTAGAGGCAGACTATCTTATAGATTTTTCCGGCAGGAAAGGATTGTATGATATGGACAGTCTCCATATGACAGATAGCTGTCTGGAATTTCTGGGCATTGATTATGAAAAAATCAAGGATAAGACACCTGAACTGGTATGGGATAAGAACACATCACCTATAGTATCAAAACTCTTTCAGGATGCAAAAAAGAAAAATCCCCGGAGGCCCTTTGTCCTGTTAAACTGGAGGGCCAGCAATATCTTAAGGGATATACCCCCTGAAAGACTCCTCTTCATGATAACAGAATTCAAGGATGTCCAATTTGTAGTGGCACAACAAAGTAAATACTCTGCTGAAGTCCTTTCAATCCTTGAGGGATATGGAGATAATCTCATCAACTGCACAGACCATATCGCTACCCTGGAGGATTATATCGCAGCCATCGCAAACTGCGATGCAGTAATTGCTACAGACACTTCAACCGGACACCTGGCCGAGGCCCTGGGAAAGCACAGCATTATTCTTTATGGTCCCACAAGGGACGACTTGTGGATACGCTATTATAAGAAATCAATACCTGTAAGGGCAAACTACTCTGGAAAATCCTGTCAATCACCCTGTGGCATGGTTAAGGAGATGGGACAGGGATGTCCAGAGGCCCAATCATTGGACAGCCATTACAGCCCATGCCTGCTCTCAATATCAGAAAAGGATATAACCAATAGATTCCATGAGCTGTTGGATAAATTATTTCTTTAGGATTCGTTTAGACTATTTCCTTACTGATACCTATTATTAATAGCTTTGATCAATAGAACCATGAAAAAACATACACTGACCATAACAATGCCTATAGGCACAAATTTTGGATGGGGAATTTGCGGAAGATATCTCACAAAGGAGATATCCCGACTCTGTAATGTGGAACTTATTACCGAGGATTTTGATCTCACAATGGTAAAAGATGAGGATGAATTCAATATGCTGAAACATCTCAGAATTGAGAACATCCAATCCAATATTGACGCAGGTACAGATCGGTCAATATTGCAGGCAATACAGGGCATTGACCTGAAACCTTGGTTCATACAGACCAAAAGCCCCCGTTGTATCGGATACACATTTTTTGAAAAGGATCGAATAGACCCCCAAGACGTCCAACGAGCCAATGACTACTATGATACGGTTGTGGCTGGTTCGAGCTGGTGTGAAGATATACTTAAAAAAAGTAATTGTCATAATACAAAAACAATCATACAGGGCATTGATGAAGAATTGTTCAATCCTGGAGTCAATAGAAAAATTAAATACAAGGATCAATTTGTCATATTTTCCGGCGGAAAGATGGAACTCCGAAAGGGTCAGGACCTTGTTATCAGTGCCATAAAAATAATGCAGGAAAAATATTCTGATATCCTCCTTGTCAATCTCTGGTTCAACCTCTGGACACCTTCTATGAAAACTATGAACATATCTCCATATATCCATTTTGAGATGCCTGGAACCGATTACTTTGCTGCGATAAATCACCTTCTTCAAATAAATGGCATTGATCATGATCGCGTAATAACTCTTCCGCCACTGCCAAACACTCAAATGTCAGAGATTTACAAAAATACGGATATCGGTCTTTTCCCGAACAGGTGTGAAGGGGGAACAAATCTTGTCCTTATGGAGTATATGGCCTGCGGAAAGCCGGTTATTGCATCTTACACCTCTGGTCACAAAGACATACTGAATGATTCCAATTCACTACCCATTAAAACTCTTCAGCCCTTTACAGTGAATGATCAGGATGGGAACAAACTATATCAATGGGAGGATCCAAATCTCGACGAAATCATTTCAAAACTCGAATACGCATATTGGCATAGGGATGATTTAAAATTGATCGGGGAAAAGGCCGGAGATAATTTGGCAAAAATGACATGGAAAGAATCAGCAAAACAATTTTATGACCTGTTTAGGGATGCGAAAAATATATGACGCCTGATTGTCCAAAGCCCTTAATTAAGATTTGGAGGTAAACGTGTTTTTAGAAGAAGAAAAACTCATTGAAGTATTGAAAGAAAATGAGGGCAAAGGAGAGCTGACCCTCAGAGAAATCATGAAGCAATTACGCCATAGATGCGGCGGATTCACAGATACTGAGGCAATACTGCATATGATGGAGGCCCTTGTAATAGAGACCATTGAAAGGAGAGGATGGTGAAAATACTTGTTATTCAAACCTCACGTTTCGGCGATCTACTCCAGACCACCCCGATGCTGCACACCCTGAGACGCAGATATTCGAAGGCCGACATTACTGTACTTTCAAGATACAATGTGCTGGAGGTATACAGGGACAATCCTGACGTGGATCATGTTGAGCTCTTTAATATTGAAGAATATACCGAGCGCCTAATGGCCGCTCCCTCAGACATCTTCAGTTATTACGCTGAACTCCGGGATTCGGTGAAACATCTTAAGGCAAAGGGATTTGACATGGTTATTAACATAACCCATGACAGATTCAGCTCATTTCTTACCTATCTTATATCTCCTCCGGAAATTAGAGGAATGTTTCTGTCACCGGACACCAAACTCAGATTACAGGTAAACGGATTCTGGTTTCAATACCTGAGATGCGCATCAGATTTCAGGACAATAGCCTCGTTCAATCTGGTTGACATATATAAGAATATCATTGGAGGAGATTGTGAGACAGAGGACCTATATTTCAATGTCCCTCCTGCCTCAAAACTGAAAGCAGAAGAATTACTGCCAGCATCTTCACAGAGGACATTCATAGGTTTTCAACTCGGAACCAGCACAAACAACAGACGATGGCCTGCCAGGTATTTTGCGCAACTGGGTGATATGATTCAAAAAGAGGACGGGAAACAAGTGGTTTTTCTTGGGACAAAAAATGAAAAATGGCTTGGCGATGAAGTCACAGGTCTTATGAAAAAAAGACCTATCAATCTCATTGGGGAAACAAATATCACGGAACTTGCGGGAGTCCTGAGCAGATGCTCCCTGCTTGTAACAAATGATACAGGTACAATGCATCTTGCAGAGGCAGTGGGCACCAAATGTATCGCCCTTTTCTTTGAAAGCGCAAATCCATATCAGACAGGACCATATGGTGCTGGACATATTATCTGCTCTCCGGACCTTGACTGCTTTCCATGCTCAACCATCGAAGAATGCGAAGATAAAAAATGTCTGGATATGATCCCAAGTGAATCGGTGTTTAATCTTGTAAAGTATCAACTGGGCCTGAAATCATCAGGCGACGGATCTATTGGTCATGGTACAAGAATTCATGAAACCCTGATCAGCCGCTTCGGCATATGGGATGCTTGGCCTCTTAATCCAATTCTGCTTCAAAAGCAGGACCTCATAAGAAAAATCTATAGAAACATGTGGATCAGATATTCATTTTCAAATCATACTCTGGATAACATCCGGATTGAACGGAGTCCTGATGAAATATTATCAGAAGAGCTGAATGAATGGATCCAATGCTATCACTTTGATGGGGCATCTTATAATCAATGGCTCAAGGATTTTAAAACAAATCTAAACAAACTCAAAGGCCTGAGTACCAAAGGGCTGTCAATTATCCGGGGAATTGCTTCTCTAAACAGCCGCGGCTTACTTAACGGGTCAACAGCCGTTGAAAAATCCAACAAACTGGGAAAGATCGATCAAAAAATCAAAAGCTTTGGAGAATCCAACCTGTGGTTAAGCCAGTTGGTCAACCTCTTTAATCTTGAACTGGAACAGATCTCAGACAGTAACTTTTTCATAATGCTGAACAAATGGAAGCAGACATATAATGATTTTAAGCTTCGGATAGAATTATTACTGCAAGAGATAGAGAGCATTAAAGGAGTATTAGATAAAAATGAATGAAAAAATCTGCAGTTCCTATCTTAGTTGTGGGATGTCTGATCTGCTTGAAGATTCCAGACCCCGTTTTCCCGATTTCTCCCTGGGAGAACTCCCTGCATCCCATATGATTAATCACCTGTTTCATCAAAACGGTGAGCATAAAAATCTCTATGACTTCACACTGCTTAAATGGCTTCTGAAAAAAACAGGTTTCAAAGATCTAAAGCGTGAAACAGAAGTCACATTTTTAAAAAAATTTTCAAACTTTCCACCACGCAATGATGATATGCAGACGTTGTATATTCAGGCAGCCGCCTGAAAAAGGATATACGTATGAGTGATGAAACAGTTCAATTCTTCAAATCCAGATATGTTGAGGAGACACAGGCTGAATCAGTAAATCCATGCCCAGTGGCGATCTGCACCCCGATGTACAATTCTGAGCCGTTTCTTGAGAAATACCTTCAGGCAATACTGCAGCTGAACTATCCCCGTGACCTTTTGAGTCTCAACTTTACTGTACAAGGAGATGACAGGACTTTTGATATCCTGAAGGAGTTCAAGTCAGAATTCAGCCATATGTATCGCGGAATAAGGATTGAAAAAATAGCTCTAATAACCGATGAATATCTGCCTCATATACAAAACGTTGTACACTGCCGCAATCTATTGGCTAAATGGACAGCCCCGGATCCGGTATTTTTCATTGATCATGATAATTTTCCACCCCCGGAGACCCTGAAAAAACTTCTCCAAGACCTTCAGACCGGCGCCAGTATAGCCGCAGGGGTCTATCTTTTCTACAAACGCGACAGAAAAAGGCCTGACCTTCCCGGCATGATGAACTTTACCGCCTTTTTTTTAATCAACGGAGAAATGGGTGCTGCAGGCCTGAACAGCAGTGGCATGGAAGGGGTCCTGCCCGAAGAGATCTTCACCAAACAGCTCTGGGTTGATGCAGTAGCCATGGGTTCTACCCTTATGACGCGTAAAATCCTGGATGAACATCAGTTTATAGTCCCTGAAGGAAGGATTATGTCCGACGATACTGCATATTGTCTTCAGGCAGGAAGAACAGGCCACAGATTCATTGCTGATTTCAATCTTTTGATCCCCCATTGGGGATACGATATCCATTTCACAAGCCTGGAAGGTTCAGGGCTTGTACATCTCAAGGCCAGTATCTCGGAAAACATGTCTCAAAGACGCCAGAAGATGCATGAAGACGGCATATATATCACAGAGATAGCCTTGAAACCTAAAGCAGATGATATACAGGAAAAATTCCATTCTGCCTGTCTGTTTCACAGGAATGGAGAGATTGATAAGGCAGAAGACCTGTGTCGTCGAATCCTGGACAAAATGCCAGACCATGCAGATACTGTTCAACTGCTTGGGTGCATCCTGTTTCAACGAGGAATTATCAACGAGGGGATCGTGCATCTATCCCGGAGTACAGAACTTTCTCCTGAAAACCCCCTTTTTTTTAACAATTTGGGAATGGCACTTAAGGAAAGCGGACAGATCGAGGAATCTATTGCGATCTTCCGCAGGGCACTGGACCTTAGGCCTGACTCAGCAGAGATACACCATAATCTTGGCAGTGCATTTCAGGCACTTGGCAGACTCAAAGCAGCTGCTTCATGTTATGGACAGGCCCTTGATATAGAGCCTGATCACTTCCTCTCCCACAAGGCCCTTTCAGATATAAACCTGCCTGGAGAGGATTATATTTCCATACTTACCAGAATTCACAGTTGGCTGAAACCTGCAACATATCTTGAAGTAGGTGTTCAATCAGGAAGATCTCTGACACTGGCACAACCTCCCACAATTGCCCTGGGGATTGATCCGGAACCCAGGATCACACATGAATTCAATGCCTTCACAAAGATATACCCAATGACAAGCGATGCATTTTTTGAATCTCATAATCCGCAGAAAGAGATGGACAATCAAGCAATTAAACTTGCCTTTATTGATGGCCTTCACCTTTTTGAACAGGTATTAAAGGACTTTATTAATATTGAAAAGAATATGCTTAAACAGTCAGTAATACTCATTCATGATTGTCTCCCTCTTGATGAAAGGACCTCAGCCCGAACAAGAGGCACAAAATTCTGGAGCGGAGATCCATGGAAGATGATATTATGTCTAAAGAAATATCGTCCAGACCTGAGGGTGTCTGCCATTAAAACACCTCCCACCGGGCTGGGTATAGTTACCAATCTTGATCCGGGATCAACGGTGCTGCAGGAAAATTTTGATAAAATCATCAGTGATTTCATACCGCTGGATTTCAATCATCTGAAACAGAATTACGATACCACTCTCAATGCAGCACCAAACGACTGGACATGGATCAGACGCCAGATGGAAGGCGCAAAAACAATCTAACATTTTCTATCCATAAATGTATGACAGCCCCAAAAACAAGGAGATAGATATATTGACTGAGGAGAACAAACAAGAGATTTCTGCTGCCATGATAGTAAAGAATGAGGAAAAGAACCTTTCCCGATGCCTTACAAGCATCAAAGACCATGTGGATGAGATAATCATTGTGGACACCGGCTCCACAGATAATACCATGAAGATTGCCCTGAGTTTTGGGGCCAAAATTTATGAGCACCCGTGGGAGAACCATTTCAGCAAACACAGGAATCAATCCATCGGCTATGCCACCAAGGACTGGATATTATATATAGATGCGGATGAGGAACTCCTGTTCAATAACAGGACAGAGCTCCGGACCCTGCTGGATTCCTGCAGTGATGTAGATGCTGCTCTACTCACAGTGGAATGTGAAATCCCTGGAGGAGGAAGGTCAAAACATAACTCCATAAGGCTCTGGAAGAATCACCAGGGTATCCATTTCAAGGGCCGCGTTCACAATGAAGTTACTGGAGTTTGTTCAGGCAGACACATTCCTGCACGGCTTTTCCACTATGGTTATAATATTGACCAGGAATCCAGGAAGAAAAAATTTGAACGTACCACAACCCTCCTGAAAAAAGAGATAAAAGCGAATCCCAAACACCCAAGGCCACATCATTATCTTGGGATCTCCTATATGGAGCAGAACAAGTATAAGGAGGCAATCGCGGCTGCGGAGACAGCCATCAGCCTAGCCAGTGCCCAAGAAGATAAAAGTGACCTCTATTCAGGCTCATACCATGTGATATCCTCCGCATCCATAGAGACCAGAGATCTTGACAGGGCGGAGCATTGGGCGCTTGAAGCCCTAAAACAGTATCAAAATCACCTGGACTCATATTATAACCTGTCAAGGATCTATTATGAGCAGAAAAACATCCATCAGCTCCGGGATTATAGCACCAGGTATCTGGAGCTGCTTACCAGGATCAACAAAACCCCTGAGGAGTTTGGGACCTGCATATTCTTTACTACAGGACTCAAATGGCTGGTACGCCTCTATAGGGCCTGTGCCTTTATGGATCGAGGAATCACCCATGAAAGCGATGAAGAGCTGAATAAGGCCATGACAGGCTGCCCAGACAAAGGACAATTCCATCACCTGCTGGCAGGATACTATATGCAGCGGAAAAAATGGCAGGCATCAGAAGATGAATTCAAAAAGGCCCTTCTGGAATCACCAGACTGCCCTGAGATTATCTCGGATCTGGCAAGACTCTATAAACAGCAGGATCGCTTAGAGGACGAAAGGACACAAATTAAAATGCTTTTAAGGACAAAGCCGGATGACATAAAAATCCAGTTTGCCCTTGGCGTCAACTATCTGAGACAAAACAGGATTGATGAAGCAGAAGTCTGGCTAAAAAAGGTCCTCAAGGCAGACAAAGATCATCTTGGAAGCAGAATCAACCTCGCTGTATGCCTCCGTAAGAAGGGACATTTTGAAGAATCAAAAGCCATCTCCATGAAGATCCTGGAGGAGCACCCTGATTCCCTGGAGGCACTTTCCAACCTTTCCCATATCTATTACACAACACAGGACTATGAAAAGGCTCAAGAGCATTTCACTCGGATATCTATAAATTATCCTGATCAACTAGACACTTATGTCTTTTTGTCCCAAATTTTCCTGATAACCGGTGATATTGAATCCTGTGTCATTGCATGTGATAATCTTCTCAGGCTTCTTGACCTGAAAAGGGATATTGTTTTAAATTCCTTGAAAGATCTTGGAGAAAAATTCCTGGAAATCGCTGAAAAACTGTTATCCGCCGACAAACCTTATCTCTCCAGGATCTCCAGTGAGACAGGTCAAATCCTTACATCTGATGAGGTTAACGCCTGATTCTTACATTATACCTGGATCATTTTCTATTCAATAAATTCCCCCTGCTTATCCTCTCCTACAAGGCCCTACTACTATCTGCCCATAGCCATACCGTATTAAAGCCTATAACAATCCTATTCATTCAATCCCTGTAATTTCTGCTAAAGGTTTTTCTGCCCATGTCGATAAGGTAATTGAATCATAACTTTACGAAAGGAGGTGTACAAGACAGGCTCCTGACAAGATAGGAGAACAGGCATTTTAACCAACTCCGGCACGGATGCCGGAAAATTTATCGTTAACAGCTGAGGCCCAAAGGGCTGAAAGCAAAATACACCCTTCAAGGAGGAAAATTAGATATGGGACTAAGAATTCAAAATAATATTGCGGCGATGAACGCCCACAGGAATCTAAGTATTGCAGACTCAGGGTTGTCTAAATCCCTGACAAGGTTGTCATCTGGCTTCAGGATCAACAGTGGTGCTGATGATGCGGCCGGTCTGGCTATTGCAAATGCCATGAGAGCGGATATTGCCAGTTTCAAGGTTGCTACCAGGAATGCCTCTGAGGCAAATTCACTCCTGCAGGTTGCCAATGGCGCAGTTGACGTTATAGGTAACATGCTCACGAGATTGAAAGAGCTGGCTACCCAGGCTTCATCTGCAAACGCGGACTCAAATCTTACAAAAATCAATGATGAGGCAGGAAAGGTCATCGATGAGATCGATCGTATCGCAGGTTCCACAGAATACGCGGGCACGAACCTCATTGATGGTACCTTTGGAGTTGCCGTAGGAACTTGCTCCGCTAACACTGTTGCGGCAAGCGGTTTCTCAGGCATATCAGGTATGACAGCCAGTTCAAACTACACCTTTGCGTCAACAGCCACTTCAATACAGGTCAACCATGCTGGCGGTTCAGAAACAGTAAGCGCTTCTGCAGCTGTTGCTGGTAATACTAAGGACATTTCCTTCGGATCTATCGGACTTACACTCTCCATCAATGACACATGGGACTCTGATTCAGATTATGTAATAACTGCTGGAGCCACTGGTTCTTCAGCCTTTCAGATTGGTGCTGAGAATGAGACCAACAACAGGATTGATGTGTCTCTCGGAAACGCCACGATTGAAAATCTGGGTAGTTCCGGAACTTCAGCACTTACAGATGTCGACCTGACAACTGCTGCCAGCGCAAGAAATGCACTCGACTACATTGATGATGCTATCTCTGATTTAGCTACAGTCGCTGGTGACATTGGAGCTTTTCAGAACAGACTGTCATTTGCTGCCGCTAACCTTGCAACGACTATTGAGAACACACAGGCAGCTGAATCAATAATCCGCGATGTGGATATGGCTGCTGAGATGACCCAATTCACCAAGAACCAGATCCTGATGCAGGCTGGCGTTGCGATGCTCGCCCAGGCGAACCAGGTACCACAGCAGATACTGCAGCTGATGGGATAAAATCACACCAGCCAAAAATAAATCTCAAACCCAAAACCCGTCTCCGTCTTCCGGAGGCGGGTTTTCTTTTGGCAGGTATATTGCAAATATTAAATAACACATGAAAATCATTTAAGTTTTCGGCAATTATTTCCGATTAGAACTATAGAATTTCAGGCCGAATCTTGACAGATAACAAACGAATAAAATCAGGAGATCATTCCCAAGTTGTTAATACTTAAGCCCCTTTTCCTTCAGACATCACAAATGAACTGTCGAACGCAAACTTTTCAAAGCCTGACATTGAGGCTGGGAAAAATCTTCCCATTTGCCATCTCAAAAAGAGCTGGAGAATATTATGTCAAGCACTAATCTAGTCAGTGGTCTTGCAAGCGGTTTTGACTGGCGCACCATAGTTGACCAGCTTATCGCGATTGAACACAAAAAGGTTGAATTCATTGAAGATGAACAGAAAGCATATGAGAAAAAACTCGGGATCTTTCAGACATTTAACAGTGAACTTTTGACACTCAAGACCCAGGCAGAGAGCCTGTCAAGCATAGACGCATTTAATGTATTTCAGGCAAACTTGAACACTAACTCATCCTTATATGATGCCACCGATCTGTTAGGTGTGTCTGTGGGCTCTACTGCAACTCCTGGATCCCACACAATCACCATGAATGCTAACTCATCCATTGCCCAGGCACGTAAAATATCCTCAAAAAGTTTTTCAGAATATGACTCAGCTCTTGGGCTCTCCGGAGAATTCATAATTAATGGCAGGGGCGTTGACATTGATACTACGGATGACCTCCAAAATATTAGAGAGAAGATCAACAACCTGAATGCCGGAACCGATGCAACAGGAGTAACCGCGTCAATACTTACTGCTTCATCAGACAACTACAGGCTTATACTGACAAGTGATGAGACAGGGAAAGACGCGTTTACCATGTTTGACGCCAGTTCAGGTGCAACAAACATCTTAAGCTCAGGCCTTGGCCTTACAGACGGGACAACATCCGTTAACAACTTTATAAGTAACGGAGTTCAATCCGAATCATTCTCAAGCAGTGCCCAATCTGTCTCCTCAATACTTGACCTGGAAACGGCCCAGACCGGAACAAATGTTACCATTGGGGATATTTCTGTAGACATAGATCTTTCCACTTCGCTCACTGATATTGCAGGCGTGATAAATACTGAAGCCGGTGTCGCGGGTTCAAATGTGTCAGCATCCATTGTATCGTCTACTGATGACGACGACGTAACCACCTACACATTACAAATCAAAAACACCACCTCATTTTCAGACGCAAACAATGTGCTCCAGACACTGGGAATACTTTCAGGGGGCCACGATAGCATTGCAGAGACGCATCTGAGCGACACTGCAAACAGCGAGACATCTACCGGCGCCAATCCCAGTGCCTCCATCGTTGCCGGCACCGTATGGGAGGATATCAATACTGGAAGTGATTCCAATAATATTGCCAACTCAGATACGATTTCGTTCACAGGAGTCAATACAATAGGCACCAGTATATCCGGGACATACACCATAACCGATAAAACATCAGGCACAGTTCAGGGGCTGCTGACTGCCATTCAGGACGCATTTTCGGCCGTTGACAGCGGGAGTTATACAGTAACGGCCACCATTGAAGACGGCAAGATAAAAGTGGTTGACAGTACTACAGGTGACAGCCAGCTTGCTCTAGATCTTACTTCAAACAATGAAGGGGGCGGGAGCCTTGATCTGGGAACGATAACCTCATCGAGTGAAGGCTATACAATGGAGGCCCAGGCAGGAGGCGACGCGAGTATTATCGTTGATGGAACAGCAGTTACAAGCTCAACAAACGTAATCGACAATGTCATCTCCGGAGTAACAATTAACCTAAACACAATTGAATCCGGATCTACGGTCAGTCTGACTGTGTCACGCAACTATTCTGCAATAATGGCCTCGGTCCAAAATCTACTGGACGCATACAATGATGTCTTAATGGAGATTAACAGACAGTTCGCCTATGATGATGAAGCAAAAACAGCGGGGCCTCTCCAGGGGGATGGAACACTCGGTTCTGTCAAATCAGAACTAGCAGGTATAGCAACAGATAGCATCTCTGACATCTCTTCTACAATGAATGCCCTTTCTTTAATCGGTATAAGCACACAGGTTGATTATACTGATCATACTAAGGACGGATTTCTCAAAATTGACAGCAGCGATTTCATGGATGCGATACAGGATAATTTCAATAATTTTGCGAGATTATTTGTTGCCGAGGGGTCTACAACAGACGGTGATGTGGAATATCTAAGCCATTCCAATGATACTGTCGCAGGATCTTATGATGTCGATATCACCACTGCAGCCTCACAGGCAACTGTGACGGGATCAACAGTCCTCACCAGCGGCATTGGCCTAACTGACCTGGAGACCCTATCCATTGTACAGGGAGGAAGAGTAGCATCTATCGTACTGGATGGGGCGTCAGGAGAAAACGGCAGTTCGATTGATAATATTGTCAATGCCATCAACTCTGAACTTGATACGGAATATACACAATCGCTTATGGGAAGTATCAAAAATACAACTGATGAAGATCAGACGACTGCAATCACGAGCAGCACTACATGGGACAGCGTTTACAGCAACGGTACTATTGCAGGCCTTTCCGATGATGATGAGATCACATTTTCAGGCCATACTGACAATGGTACAGAGGTAAATGGGACCTATACTATTTCATATGTCGCATCAGATACTGTTCAGGGACTTCTTTCTGAAATTGAATCCGCGTTCAACAATGAGGTATCAGCAGGAATCAGCTCTTACGGTCACCTGCTAATCACAAGTGACCTCGCGGGATACAGCGAGTTAGACCTGAGTATCACATCACCAGTTGGATCATCTCTCGATTTTGGGAGTATTACCACATCAAATCTCGTAAGCAATGTGAAAAATACAACAGACGGGACCACAGCAATATTAGATACTACCACATGGGACTCTATTCAGGACAGCACGGTTACAACCGACGATATATTCAGATACGGGGGATACACGGTAGATGGCAATGCGGTGGAAGGCAGCTTCACAGTGGATCTCTTGGACTCATCCTATGATGATGTGGGCGATCTTCTCAGCGAGATAGCATCCACATTCACGGCAGCAGGGGGAAGTGTTACTGCCAGTATAGTTGATGGACGCATAGTAATGACCGACGGCACCACAAACAGTACTTTTGGCGTAGAGATATTTGAACCCACGGGCAAAGGTGTAGACCTTGGAAGCCTGAGCGGTGGTGTAACAGGCAGATACAGCCTTGATGTAACCGCATCAAAAGACGGAAGCGATCAACTTGTACTTACTCATGGAGAATATGGAACCAGTCAGACCTTTACAACTGAAATAAGCGGAAGCAACCTGGGATTAACGGACAACCAGACATACAGCGGAGTTGATGTTGCCGGAACTATAAATGACGAATCAGCAACTGGCTCAGGCCAGATACTTACAGGCGATGCCCCTGATACCGATGCCACAACAAGCGTTGAAGGGCTTGCGATAAAGTATACCGGAACTGACACCGGCAATCAGGGAGAGGTTACGGTTACTATGGGAGTTGCTGAGCTATTTAGTCGTTCGCTCTACAATATGACAGATCCATATGAAGGATATGTCGCCTTTAAGCTCGATTCACTTGGAGACAGGATCAGCAGCTATGACTCCAGGATCGATGACATGGAGGCGCTCCTGAGTAAACGTACGGACTTTATGATCAACCGTTTTGTTGCCATGGAGCTTGCCTTGTCAAAAATCCAAAATATGAGCAACTGGCTTACCGGACAGCTGCAGACAGCATCCGGCGGATGGAAATTATAGAAGCAATAGAGATTACCTGTCAAGTAAATCTTACAAACAGTTCATATGGAAAAAGTTATGTAAACATTTTCGCAGAGGAGAGAAAAAATGACCTATGGAAGGATGTCAAATCAGTATAAAAAAACAAGTGTAGAGACTGCCAGTAAATTGGACCTTGTTGTCTTGTGTTATGAGAAGACCATTCAGTTTGTCATGCAGGCCAAAGAGCATTATAAAAATAATGAGTTTGAGGAAAAGGCCGTCAAGTTCCAGAAGGCCATAGACTTTGTCAACGAGCTAAAGTCCAGCCTGAACATGGATGAGGGTGAACAGATAGCAAAAAACCTGGACAGCATATACACCTATATCATGAAAAGACTTTTATCCGGTGATGTTAACAGAGATATGGCCGCATTTGATGAAGTTATCCATATCATGAGCGAGCTGAAAGATGCCTGGGTTAAAATTTCCTTAGGAGGTGAAGAGCAGCTCCATATGGAAGGCAATCAGGGGCAGGATTATGCCGAAAAGGATTTTTCCCAGATTGCAGTCTGATATTAAAAAAGTTTTCTATTAAATAATATCGTATGTGCTTAAACAAATTTGAATGACCATGTTTAGCCATTGTCTCTGTACATTTTATAGGTAGAAGGATTAGATTTCCGTTCATTTTGCCGATGCTCTAAGGATGATTAGGTCCCTTTTTCAATTATACGATGGGAATTATTGCCCTTTTTAAAACTTTGCCTCGTTTGAAAGAGAATGAGCTTTGTTTTAAAGACTTGTTCTCCGATATTGTTCAATCAAATCCTGGGCACTGTTAAAAACAGCCAGCAAGGTCATACTCGCTGTATCATACACTATTTTTCTCCTCTCCATAGCGGAGCATTCAAGCGCTTCTAAAACAATTTATAAATTCTCGAAATTTGCAGGCATTCCAAAGAGATCTCCAACCCTGACCAAGGGGCAAAGGCCGATCTATATCTCAAAGAATTAAATAAAATTTCCGAATCTGAACATGTGATTTAATCCTTGAGATCTTATTGCGCTATATGAAACATCATCTTTTTATTAAATTTCTGAGATAACCTTAAGTATTTACCTGTTTATGCCGATAAAAACCATAGGGAATATTGTTCATAGAAATATCAATCAAAACTGTTTTTTGCCTGAATAAAGGGAAATAGAACAGAAGAAAGGAGGACTGAATAGATGCTTAACGCGATAACTACCGATAAACCAATAACAGGGGAAACTCCTGAAAGCATCCCTGCATCTAAAGCCTTTAATAATAATGAAGGTATCAAGGCCGGTGAGTCTAAAAAATGGCATACAGCAGAAAAAGTGCCCCGTGACAAGGGAAAGAATATGGATACAAGCAGGGCAAAGATCGAACGCGTTGCCGAGACCATGGATAGCTATGTCAAATCCATACGCAGGAATCTGAACATCAGTGTACATGATGACACTGGGAATATCATAGTCAAGGTAACAGGGGAAGATGGAAAGATTATCAGAGAAATACCCCCTGAGGAGCTGATTGACCTGGCCACCAAAATGAAAGAAATGATAGGAGCCCTGGTTAATAAAAAGGCATAAAATCAGAGGTGAACAATTAAAATTGTTTGCGCATAATAGGGGCATTACATGATATAAAATGACTATTTCTGTTACCAGAATCATAAAGACATTAAGCCGGATTCAAAACAAATTTGCTGTCAATCCGGTCTGATTATCATTTGGAAACCCCTCATTATTCACCCATATACCCTCAAACATTACATGGAACTCAAGATCCTTATAGTTGACGATGATAAGATGCTCCTGTCGGTCCTGAAGACTACTCTTGAGGATGAAGGGCATAAAGTAATGACATGCGGCAATGGTGTGGAGGCCATAGCCAAATGCCGTGCTCAAAATTTTGACCTTATCATCACCGACCTCAAGATGCCCGGCGCCAGCGGACTGGAAGTTCTTTCAGAAGCCCTCAAGATATCTCCCGAAATCCTTGTAATTCTGGTAACAGGATATGGAACTCTGGAAAGCGCAACCCAGGCTATCCGGCAGGGCGCGTATGACTATTTGACAAAACCATTTAAACTTGAAGAGATAAAGATCGTTGTAAATAACGCAGGGGACAAAATCCGGCTGTACCGTGAGAACCAGAAGTTAATTAACGAACTTCAGGATGCATATAAACAGCTTCAAATCATGAAAAAGATCATAGAAGCGGACCTGATCGATAAGAAGGAAAAAAACTCTAATCCTGATCCAACAATAAATGCCCCGTTTATTGCGGGAAGTATGATCCCACTCTATTATGCAAAAAAGAGAGAGGGAATAGATCCAATTACACTGTCGGCCCTTGAACGCATATCAGACCTGAAGGAGAAAGGCTTTCTTTCTGATGATGAATTCAACTTGTGCAAGAGCACGCTTTTCAGGGCAATAAAACAATGACATATTCTAATCTTGAAATCCTAAAAGTGCTTATAGTTGATGATGAATCTGCAATCTGTGAGAATCTAAAGTCCTATCTGGAAAATATCGGGATCCTTGGCACCAAGATTGTGGACAGCGGGGAGAAGGCTCTCATAGAGATGGACAAAGAGGAGTATAACTATGTCTTTTTGGATCTCATGATGGATGGCATAAGCGGAATAGAGACCCTTAAAAAAATCCACAGGGGGCATCAGCTGATCAGTGTCATAATTATGACCGGATATCCATCAATAGATGTAGTCATTGATGCAATGCACAATGGGGCTGCAGATTTTCTCGTAAAACCATTCCGTTTCCAGGATATAAAAATAATTCTTGAAAAAATCCAGAAATACCGCCACTTGCAGATCAAAAACTGGCGCCTTAATCAAGAACTGGAAGACAAAAAAAAGGTTGAAGAGCTGAATATCCAGCTGGAGCGGAAAATTCGGCTTCAGACTATCCTTTATAATATCATGGACTCCCTGTCCCAGATAAACAGTTCAGAAGAGATCTACCTCTATCTGGTCAAAAAGGCCATTGAATTTTGCAATGCGGAAAAAGCCTGCTTTATGATCTTTGATAAAAAGGATTCCAGTCTTATTGTCCTTGCCCAACATGGCCTTGACAGGATGGCCTCGTGGATAAAAACAGAACCCATAGAAGATTCATTGAGCAAAATGACCCTGAACAAGGACTTTGTCTATTCTAATTTCGCAGAATTTGTGGATAACAATATAACTCTTGACATTGTAAATCGATTTAACGGTCTGATAACTATCCCATTCAATATCAGAGGGGAGCCCTTTGGTGTACTCTTTGTTGCCCAAAAGGAGGATAGAAGATCATTTGACAAAGAGGACGAATTCATACTGAAATTCCTTGCAGAAAAGGCAGCCCTGAACATAGAAAACATCGCACTTTACAATAATCTCAAGCATAGTCTGATGGCCTCTCTTATTTCCCTTGCCAGCGCAATCGAGGCCAAGGACTCCTATACAAAACAACATTCATCCAGGGTCACAGATATGGCAATAAAAATCGCAAGCCAAATGAGATGCAATACAGACGAGCTGGAAATGCTAAGATCAGGAGGCCCCATTCATGATATCGGCAAGATCGGAATAAACGACATGATCCTTAATAAGCCGGACAGATTAACTGAGGATGAATTCAAGAGTATCAAAAACCATCCGATAATAGGAGTCAACATAATCTCTTCGCTGGGGCTAGGCTTTCAGGAACTTTCAATAATTAGAAACCATCACGAAAGATGGGATGGAAAAGGGTATCCAGACAGCCTAAAGGAAAAGGATATACCAAAGTTGTCTAGAATTCTTGCTGTGGCTGATGCATTTGACGCTATGAGTTCCAATAGAGCCTACCGGAATGCCCTTCCATTCGCAGTATGCATACAGGAACTTAAAAACAATAGCGGGACTCAATTTGACCCTGAAGTAGTCGAAGCCGCCCTTACAGTATTTGCTGCATGAACAGATAGAAAAGACTTCGCTTAATCTGAAAGATGGAGAGCTGTATAACATGGCGAGGCCTGAAAATACTGAACATAAAAGCACCATTGAATTATCTATTGCCTTAATTTTGCACCAGTTGTAGCAATCCCGCCAAAAGTAGGCTTGGAAGGGATTTAACCATCAAGCATATCTCCATATGTTGTGGATCAAAATCATAAACCTGGGAAACCGCTCTGTAGGAACGGGTGTGCGGAAAGCTTTGCTGCCAAAAAAACAATTTTTATCCAGCCTTGACGGGTCAAGCTGTAGAAAATAACTGATGCAAGATTCAGTATTACATTTCTGTTGCAAATTATCGAATTTTATGTTCTTCAATTAGTTAAGCTTTCAAATCTTTTTTCAGATATTCCAAACAGGAGAGACAGATGAGTTCTGAAAACAAACGCAAACATTTCAGGATAAGTATATCAGCACCAATAAGATGGCAGATTCTCACAGATAATGAGGTGAAAATCTTACAAAACGGTGAGGGATTTTCTTTACTGAGACAGAACACTCTCCCTAGCCCGATTGATGACTATTTGGAGAAGATATCACCTGGGTCCTCAGAAGAACCCCTCTTCAGATCCCTTCAATATATAAACAATAAGCTCGATTTTATCATCAACCAGATGTCCGTCAGAAAATCTGACAACCTGCCTGATCCGGACACTCTTACTGAAATCAGTGCCTCGGGTGTAAAATTTTCTACTCAAAGGCAATTAGAAGCCGGGGCTTATTTAAGAATAAACCTGATAATGCCCGGGACATTTCAATATCAGCTGGAATTTCTAGCAAAAATCCAGAGGGTGCATAAGCAGAATGATTGTTTTTCTGTGGCTACAAAAATAATCGTTATTGATGACGAATCCCAGGATTCAATAATAAGAGTTGTCTTCCAAAAACAGAGACAAGATATTCGAAGGGAAAAATTGTCACAAGAGGATAGTCGTGCAAATTAATCTGTCTGATCAGGAACTGATAGAACTGTTCCGTCTGGCTTCCTTTGGCAAACTCATTAGAGGTTTTACACACAATATGAACGGGCTCCTACAGAACCTGAGTATGGATATCGAAATGCTAATCTTGACCTTCGCAGACGGTAACCATCAGGATGATCACACATCCAAAGGAATATGTACCCGCCTTAAAAGACTTGAAGAGGATTTTGACAGGATGAATAATCTTTTAAAAATCTCCTCTGACAGGGTTTCCCAGAATGAAGAATTTATTGAGGTCCAATCCCTGAAGGATCTAATTCAGAAAAATCTGGAATTTCTCAAATTCAACCTATATTTTAAACATAATGTTGAGATGAAGTTGAAACTGCAGGACAACTTACCTCTGGTGGGAAGTCTACCAAAAAATTTCATGCTGGCACTAAGCTGGCTACTCGAGGCACTCATTGAAGAACTGGAGGATCAAAAGATACATGGCCTGACCATTGAGACCGTTTCAGGAAAATCAAGTGTGAAGATAATAATATCGACTATGGGAGGAAGCTTGTCTGAGAAATTTATACATACACTGAAACATTACACTTTAGAAGACCTTAATCAGGAGGATTTCAGAGCCAATGATATTGGAATAATATTAGGAATGGAGTTGTTTGAGACCGGAGACATCTCTGTTTCCACTCAACAGGATCAGGATGCCACAAATATCATTTTTACTGTACCAGTAAAGACAAAACAGGAGTAAAGATCAGCTCCTGATCATTAGACAGAAACGATTCTCAGATCTCAATCAGGAGTAATCTCCTCTCCTAAACTTGGCGATCTCTGAGCCAAGGGCAATGGCTATATCAGAGATGATAGGTTTCAACTGCTCATCCCTTCCAAGGACTGACTCCATGTTGTGCAGAATTTCAAGCCTGTCCTCAAGATGATCAACCAGTGGGCTTATACCCTCCGCAGACAGAGAAGAGTCATTCAGTCTTGTAATATAGAAATCAACAAGGTCAAGTGTCTCTTCCAGCTGTCCAATAATCTGACCTTTTTCTGCAACATTCGATGTCTCACTGATTTGACCCTGGGTATGGATAATACTGAAACCTCCCGGAACCGGACCCAGACCTCCTGCATTTGAAACGCCCCCCCCCTTGTCAGGAGAAGAGATTATCCCGTCCATTATCTTCTGAAAATCACCTTGTTCTGTCTCTTCATTTTTAGTTTTACCTTTTCCGTCCAGTGGTAAACCTGGTCCCTGTGCTTCATATATCTTCATGACTCTCTCCTTTACACTTTTTTACAAAACACACAAAATATTTACTTCCTGTTATTGCAAAATCACTGCCATAAAACATAAAACAAAAAAACCGGAAACCGCAATCGTTAGCGGCCAGAATAAAAAAGCATAAAAACGCTTATATTACAAAATGTTACAACAGAGTTATAAACGGGCGACACACCATTAAAATCATCCAGCCACCTTCAATATCATAAAATTTCTGCCATAATACCTATATAATAGGAAATTCATTCCGATCCCTTAGGAAAATATGGGCCGAAAGGTTATCAAAACGAAACTCCAAAATGAAAATTGGATCTAATAATGATGCAAATGAATAAGTGAAACCAGGATAATAGGATCAATCTTCATGAACTTTTTAAGGAAGGCAATACCATCCATCCTGGGCATATCAATATCCGATGCTATCATATCTGGCTTAAGTCTGACGATCCTGTCCCTTGCCACATATGGCTCAGGGGCAGTACCGATAACCTTTATCCCTCTTTCCCTTGATAATTCCCCAGTGAGCACCTTACGAACAATTGCGGAATCATCAACAACCAAATACCTTGATATCTGTCTCCATCTTATCTCCTCAGGCACTAATTATCATCTGAAGCACCATTCGGTCATTATCCAGTGTATTTATTGCAATTCTGATCTTGTCAGAAAAATTTTCCGCAAACTCTTCAATTTCTTCCAGGTCTGCAATTTCTGGAATTCCAAGGTTAAAAAAACATCTTTTCCAGAGTCTCAGAAATCGAGCTCTTCATCGCCGTTATAATGACTTCCTTCTCCATCATTTGGTTCTCCCATAACAGTGTTTAATTTTGTTCTAATCTCCTCAGGTGTAAAAGGCTTCCTTATATACTCCACAGCTCCCTTTTCCATGAACGCATCAATCCTCTGTTGGCTCCCTTCGGTGGTGACAATCACAACAGGAATAGACTTCAGCATATCATCCTTACTCATCTCAACAACCAGCTCAAGGCCATCCATTTCAGGCATATTATAGTCAGTGAGGATCAGATCAGGCCACTCACTCTTTAATACCTCCAGGGCCTCATGTCCGTTACCAGCATCAAAAAACTGCCCCACATCAAAACCTGATGCCTTAACAGTCTTCTTTACAACTGACCTCATGACTGAAGAATCATCAACTACCAGAATATTGTATGCCATAATAGGATACTCCCTGTTTGATTTATCATTTCCTGCCCTCACACTGGACAGCTTTTTTCATACAAAATTTAAATCTGAATTTTGCACTCGTGCAAATGTGTTATAGCGAGGCGCTTCAAATCAGAGTAGATAAGTTGAAGCTAGATTAAAGTGATAACTAAATTCAGTTTAAATTAGTTAGATCTTCAACCTTATCAATCTTTTCGCTAAATCCTGCCATAATTTTCTGAAAATCTTTTTCAGTAAAATCAAGCTGATCAATAACTTCTTTATAAAATCTATATGCTAGTCCATCAGCTCCCACACCGATCCCCATCATCATGCATAAAGTATCAGCCGTATAGACAATGGAGGACTCAAAAGATGCCTCTAAGGAATCCTGTGGTTTATGATGATTTTCAATAATACTTACCATTCTGGGGCTGAACTCCCATTTCTTTGCAATCATACCACCCAACTCGGCATGATCAATGCCAATCACCTTTTTTTCCGCACTACCAAAGCTGAGACCCTCTTCCTTCACAAGTCGATTAATCTCTTCAAAACCCTTGGCCACATACTGGTTCAAGACTACTTTGCCAATATCTTTTATAAGTGCGGCAGTAAATATAAGATGATTATCTTTAAGGCCTTTCAACTCTGTCAAATCATTTGCAATAAGCGCTGATAGAACAGAATATCTCCAAAGTTCACCTTTATCCAGGCCATATCCTTCCTGCCCACCCTGAAAATTTTCCGAACCACTACTCATCAGCACGATATCCACCAGTTGCTCAAGCCCTATATAAATTATTGCCTGGTGAATGGAGTCTATGTTCTTAGGAAGGCCGAAATATGCTGAATTACAAACCCTCAATATATTGGTGGTGAGGGACTGATCATAAATGATAACATCGGATATCTCTGTCATGGAACTTTTGGGATTCTCTGCAATGGACATGATCTTATTGGCAATCTGAGGCATCGGTTTAAGGGCTTCAGCCTCTCTGATTATTTTATCGATATCTATCATATCTCAATTTCTCCTTTGTCCGATGCCTTCATCACTATCTTCCCGGATTTTATTGCCAGCTTGATAGTACGGTTGGACATTCCTCCCACATCCTCATAATCAATCATTACATTATTCTTCCAAAAAATTTTTCTCGTGGCCAAATAATTTCTTTTCCCGATATTAAAAAAACCTTTTTGATCAAGAACTTGAGAGCCTCCAACCACAACTACACTCATCCTTCTCTTTTGTGCTCCTAATTTGTAGGCCTCCTTAAAAAGGACTGGAATTCCAGTATCACAGAACATATAGGGATTTTTATCTGCTTTTGCAGGATCAAGAATTGATTCCGGAAGCATAAAATGAAGTAATCCACCCACATGAACCACCGGATCAAAGATAACAACACCGATACAGGAACCAAGAGAATAGGTTATTATCGTAGTGTCCTCGTTGTCGCTTACCTCCATGTCGGAAACGCCAACAATAGTATTCATAGTATTATGTGCTCCTTATCCATTACACGCGATACTGTAATTCGCCTGTCAAACTCCGACATAAATTTCCTGGGTCTCAAAGATAAAGTCCCAAAGTATCTCATAGTCTTCATCACTTAGATTCTGAACCGAAGACTCTGTAATAACCTGAGTCTCTATTGATGTGGTCAAGTAAAAGTAGACACCTTGTTAAGCGGCCAATGGTAAAACAATTTCTTTCTCAAAATCATTGGGACTTTTATATCCGATAAATGAGTGAAGCCTACGACTGT
>JAFDJA010000221.1 GCA_019307745.1 Deltaproteobacteria bacterium
CAATTTCTTATCAATAATTGGTAAATATAAAAAAGACCATTCTCAAATCTATCATCGTGATTTTTTTATAAGCCGCTGACGTGACAATAGCAGGCAGGCTTTCTTTTGCTATGAATGTTGGTAAATACACCATAACAGCCTTGGTAACCACCATTACACTCTCCCAGCACTGGCTGCCAATTAGTCCTATAAATCCGATGTGGTTGAAATTGTAGTCTGTGTGAAAAAAAAGAAAAATCTTTTGAAAAAGGTTAAGAATAAAAAAACTACAAATAAGAAAGGAGAACTCTATGGCTAAAAACAAGAAAGATAAAGTCAAGAAAGCTAAAGGTAAAAAGAACCTGGTATCAAGACGAGATTTCCTGGTTCGCAGTGGTGCCATAGTAGCAGCGGGAGCGGGAGCGGGAGCATTATCATGTGTGCATGACAAAGGCACCGCAACAACTACCGAGACAACGTCCTCGACGGTACGAAACATAATAAAAGAACCGCCGCTCCCCGGACAGCGCAAGGTGGGAACGACAGATTTCACTTGCGATGTACTGGTGGTTGGCGCCGGTTATGCCGGTACTATGGCGGCTTTGAGAGCTCACGCGTTGGGGCAGAAGGTAATTGTAGTGTGCAAGCAAATAATTGGTAAATCAGGTTTAAGCCCGTGGGCGAACACTATGCTGTTCTATGATGAAACATTCGGGGATAAAAGGGAAAACTGGATCCAGGCTTTTCAGAGCCGCACCCAATATCTTGTTGATCTGGACTATCTCGACGTGTTCATGAACGATTCCCTCGCCCGCTTCCTGGAGTGGAGGGAATTGGGTATTGTCAACAATAATAATTCACTTCCCACTCCTGATCAGCTTATCGAATATAGTCAAGGATATGGCACCCCTACAGACCGCCGCTGGGTATGGCCATCAATATTCAAAGACAAAGGTATCCAAGTGGTCGAGCGAGTCATGCTGACGAACCTCCTGGTGACGAACGGCGCTGTGGTTGGAGCCGCGGGGTTCCATGTAGAAAGCGATGAAGTCCTGATTTTCCGTGCTAAGTCAGTGGCCATGTGCACCGGTTCAGGGGGGTTTAAGTCAGGAGGATTTCCCATCAACGGGAACACCAATGACGGCGATTGGATGGCTTACAACGCAGGTGCCAAGATAGGGGGAAAGGAATGGGAGGATTTCCATGGCTGCGGTGGTCAATATCCCTCGGATTCCTGGAAACAAGGGGATCAACGTTTCATGGGTAAGGTTTACGCAACTCAGCCTCCATCATATGGAGGCTCTGGCCAGCAAGGGGGGGGGAAAGGGGGAAAGGGGGGAAAAGGGAAAGGGAAAGGTAATGTCTCCAGTCTCCACAAAGATGGTGCAGGGCGTGGATCAAGAGGAGGTGGAGGAGGCATATATCCTGGTAATCTCACTAATACATATAACTACACTTATAAACCTGTTGACCAAACCAAGTGGGAGAATGTCCGGTATGACAACGATAATAATCATGCGCCTTTAACTTGGCCTGAACTTCCTTCGAGAACGAACCCCCAGCCTCCCGACCAATACAATGTAGGTGGTGGTGCAACCGGGCTCGGGGTTCATTGTACAGAAGGTATTTTCCCCGTTGATGCTAATTGCTGGTCCGGCGTTCCAGGTCTGTATGCCGCCGGCGATGCCCTTAGTTCGCGGTTATGCGGTGCTTCGTATTCCGGCAAGGGTTGCTCTTCGTCCAGTGCCGGGGTTTTTGGTTATCGCGCCGGTGAAGCAGCTGCCAACTATGCAAAAGGGACATCTGCGCCCTATGTTTCCGCAGATCAAATCAGCAGCGTTCAGAATGAGATTTTGGCACCTCGCAAGCGGACTACGGGATTCAGTCCGCATTGGATCCAGGAGCTGGTGCTGCAGACCTATGCGCCCTATTATATCGTCAAGATGAAGCACGGGGACAGACTGAAAGCAGCGCTGGAGATGGCCCAGTTCATGCGAGATCACCTTGCTCCTAAAGTAATGGCCGCTGACCCCCATGAAAATCGCCTCTGCCATGAGGCCAAACACATGGTACTTATCCTCGAAATGAAGCTGAGATCCTCTCTATTTCGGGAGGAAAGCCGGGGCACGCATTTCCGTGAAGACTTCCCGTACAGAGACGACAAGAACTGGCTAGCGTGGACAACTTGCCATAAGGACAGCAAAGGCAATATGGTGCTTAGTAAGGTGCCGGTGCCCGATCGCATGAAGACACACATAGATTTGCCATATGAAAAGAGATACCGCGTATCTTTCCCTGGCGAGCAGGAAGCCATAGATAGACTAGGTATAAAATAGAAAATAACGGGCAAAAAGGAGGTATATAAGAATGGCTATAGAAAGGTATGATCTAAGTATATGTATTGGCTGCGGAAACTGCGTTAATACCTGTCCGTGTGACGTTTTCCGGATGACTGATGATGGTGACCAAAATATTATTGCCTATCCATACGACTGTCAGGTATGCAATCTGTGCGCTGCCTATTGCCCAACGGGTTCGATTATGGTGACAAGGGATAAGGGATTGAAAATACCGACAAATTATAGGTAGTAAATAGTTTGTGACTACTCAGGTCCGTTTCTAAGTTAGCAGAAGATGTAATGGTATAAATGTATATATTTCAGTGCACATTTTGCATGCATAATGCTCTATCCCGCTAAAAACAGAGCCTACCCTCAGGTCATGACACTTTACCTCTGCCGCCGTCGGCAGAGGTAAAAAATCTGTGTAAAAAAATGGAAAAATGTTAATATATACCCATTCGACAGGTGCAGCTACTGCCGTTCAAGTCACACCAAGGATAAGTAGCACTATTGCCAAACCTGTTAAATTTTTTTTCTTCATGATTTCAATTTCTACTTTTATAAGGAAGCTGACAAAATGAAAAAAACATACCTGATATTGATGGCTGCATTGATAAGTACCTGTGTGATGACTGCTTGCGACAGAGGAGACAGGGCCGTGGAAAAATCTGTTGAAAAAAAGGTCGCTGAACAGGAGAAAGTTACAGGAAAAAGCAAATACGGCGGTACACTCATCCTGAACTTTTCCCAGGAACCAAGCCAGTTCGGATATCCATTGAATATCCGTCATTCTGATTCTCATTATGCATTTTGGGCTGGACTCCAGACATTAATACAGCTGAGTACTGAACAGCTCGGCAAATATGATCCTTGCCTTGCCGAGAGCTGGGAGCTGACACCTGACAGATCAGCCTACATATTTCATCTCAGGAAAGGTGTTAAATTCCATGACGGCACAGATTTTAATGCTCAGGCAGTTAAATGGAACCTGGCCAAAATCCTTGAAAGCGATTCACCTTATCTAAAAAGGGTTAGCTCAATTGATATTGTTGATAGCTATACAATCAAATGTAATCTGACCTCATGGGACAGTATCCTGATTGATGATTTTGAAGCCCTCTCCTGTTCTATCATATCCCCTACTTCGTTTGAGAAGAACGGTGGTGAGGCTTGGGCAAATACTCATCCAGTAGGTACCGGGCCTTTTAAGCTTAAGGAATTTTCGCAGCGCCAGTATATGAAGCTGGTCAGGAATGACGATTACTGGGAAGAGGGTCTCCCTT
>JAFDJA010000222.1 GCA_019307745.1 Deltaproteobacteria bacterium
AAGCCTTGAATCTCACCGGAGGCAACATATCAAAGGCGGCTAAATTTTTAGGATTGTCCAGACCTACTCTTCATTCCAGAATAGGAAAGTACCGGTTAAAAATTGAGTCATCTGTAAAAGAAGATTGAATCTTTATAAAATATACAGTTGTTAAATTTTCAGGACAACTAATTTTTATTAATTGTTATAAGATATATTTTTCACATCTTTACAATCTGATAAAAAAACTGACATACATCTGCCGCAACACTTCCTTTCCCCTGAGGGACAATTAACTATTAAGTCCATTATTTCAATTCGTTACTCCTATAAAAACACTTCTGCTGTTTCTGGCATATTTGTTGCTCTTTTAAATGATAAATATCAGACAATTTTATTGTTTCAGGAGTAACAAGTGACAAAAAAAATCACCATACTGGTTTCAGACCATAATAAAAATGTTCGAGAATATATAAAACGTGAAATAAGTAAAAAGGGATATAGTGTCTATCTGGCTCAAAATAGTAAACAGGTATTTAGGTATATAGAACATGATAAATCAATTGATCTGTTGATTCTGGACCCGGAAATGCCGGATTTAGATGAAAATACACTTCTTGAAGAAATCCATCGAAAAAATCCCGCATTACCCGTAATAATCCACACTCTTTCAAAAGAATATAAGATAGCTGAAAATAGCCACAACATCGCTGCTGTCATAGAAAAAATAGACAATAGCGTGGAAAGCCTTCAAGAGGTTATATCTTGGCTTTTTAAAAAAAGGAGGGACTAAAATGGATAAAAAAACGATTTTTAGAATAGGTTTTATAATTATTATCTCAGTTGTTATGAACATTTACAACGGAAACAACTTTGCTCAGGCAGGTGCTAAAAGTGGTAAAGGTGATACTACTGGTAATCGGCTATATGAGATGTCGGATGAAAATGATATTGGATGGCTGTTAAAAAATTATGATTCAGTGAATAGTTCATGGACCATGCTGAAACTACCAGACACCGGCCAGAGGCAGTCATATACAGGCATTTTTGGTGAGGATTCGGATTATTCTATCAACCCACCTTCCTATACAAAGCTGGACGCAAACGGAAACGAACTGCCCTCTTGGGCCACTGAATGGGTCATGGTTCGGGATAACGTCACCGGTTTGATCTGGGAGGTGAAGTCCGATGACTGGTCCATACATGATAAAGATAACAAGTACACATGGTATGACGGCAATCCGGATACCAATAGAGGCAATGCTGGCACTTTTGGTAACGGAACTGATACGGAACACTTTATTCAGGCGCTTAATGATGAGCGTTTCGGAGGTTTTTCAGACTGGCGACTACCAAGCAGAGAGGAACTACATTCCATTATTGATTATGGAACATGGAAACCCCCAATAGACAGGACCTATTTCCCTAATACAGTGGTGACCGAATACTGGACAGGCGATGGGATTATGGATTACGCGTGGATCATGGATTCCGTCATCGGCTACAGCAACTGCTATGATAAGTCAGGTAGCTATTCTGTTCGTGCCGTGCGAGGCGGACAGTCTGGGACATTTCATAATTTGGCTACTAACGGCGATGGTACAGTCACTGATACATCTACGGGACTGATGTGGGAACAGAAAACCGATGACGGCGGTGACAACAACAAAGATAGAACATACAACTGGGAGGAGGCGCTCTCATGGGTGGAAAACCTCAATAATTCAAATTACCTTGGTTATAGTGATTGGAGGCTGCCTAACATCAAGGAACTGGCGTCGATTGTAGACCTCCGTAGGACAAATCCTTCAATAGACAGAAGGTATTTCCCTAATACGGTATCGTCCGTCTACTGGTCGTCTACTACCACTCATTACTCTCCCGAAGGCACGTGGATCTTGATGTTCGACTCCGGCTTAATCTTCAGAAGTACAAAATCAAATAGCTCCCATCATGTTCGTGCCGTGCGAGGCGGACAGTGAGTAGGTTGATTTGTTGTTGGGTTTTTGGATTATTCATTATGAGGATTGGGATGATTATTAGAACTTTGTTTATCCCTTCTCGTATTCATTAAAACCACTTTATAACGTATTGCCCAATGCGGTTAATCTCCCCACCGTGCTCATAAAGCCGGGTACTACGTTCTTTAAATCGTTCAATGGTTTTCTCGGCAATTGATAGTTATTTTGATTTAATAAAATAAACAAGGAAATCAAATCCACGTCATGTCCTGCCGATGATTGTTTTATCCGAGTGCTGTTCCAGCTTGAATTCATCAAATGTCTGGGTCAGCACTTTTATTACTTTTGTGAATTTGCCCCACAATAAGTGATGTTGTGTAGATAAGCCTATCGCATAGGACAGGACAGGAGAAAAATCAAAATGGGAAAAGGATCAGAATGGCAGAGAGCACATAAGGACAAAGAGATAAGGCCTGAAAAATTATATAAGTTCATCAGGCCGGGAAACAGGATCTTTATCGGGTCAGGCTGCAGTGAACCTGTGGTCCTTACGGAGCAGTTGGTAGATAACAAGCACAGGTTCACGGACTGTGAGCTTATCCATTTTCTCACACTGTCAGACAATAAGTTCTTTGATGACAATGAGCCTTCCCTGTTCAGGCACCATGCGCTGTTTACAGGAAGCTCTATCAGGGACGCGGTAAATCAGGGAAAGGCGGATTATATACCCATATCCCTGTCTGATATCCCCAGGCTCATCAAGTCCGGCAGGCTTCGCATTGATGTGGCCCTTGTCCAGGTCTCTCCTCCGGACAGATACGGCTTCTGCTCCCTTGGGATTAATGTGGATATCAACAGGACTGTCGTTAACGAGGCAAAGACGGTGATTGCCCAGATAAATTCCAGTATGGTAAGGACAACAGGGGATTCTTTTATAAAGCTCTCGGACATAGATTTTTTTGTTCTTCATGACTCACCTGTTATTGAGTTCAGTTATCCGGAGGTGGATGAGATTTCTGACAGGATAGGCATGTACTGTTCAAGGCTTGTGGAGAACGGGTCTACTCTCCAGTTCGGGATAGGCGCGATTCCTAACTCGGTCTTAAGCCATCTCGGAGATAAAAAGGATCTTGCTGTTTACAGCGAAGTGCTGTCTGATTCAGTGATCAATCTTATAGAAACAGGGGTAGTAAACTGCAGAAACAATATATACCCCCATGTTATGACATCCTTCGTTATGGGGTCAAAGAGGTTGTATGATTTTGTGGATAATAATCCCTTTATAGAGTTCAGGTCCACTGAGTTTATTAACAATATCCTGAACATTTCCAGTAACAGGAAGCTGGCCTCAATAAACGGGGCCCTTTCAGTTTCTATTACAGGCCAGGTGAATTCGGACAGTATAGGATCCATGATATACAGCGGGGTAGGGGGGCAGCTTGATTTTACCAGGGGCGCTGCCATGTCTGAGGGAGGTAAGCCAATCATATGTCTTCCCAGCATAGCAAGCGACGGCAGGAGTTCACGTATAGTAGCCACGCTGGAACCAGGCTCTGGCGTGGTTATCCCTCGCAGTGATGTTCACTATGTTGTCACAGAATGGGGAGTGGCTTATCTCCATGGAAAGAGCATCAGAGACCGGGTCCTTCAGATGGTCGGCATT
>JAFDJA010000019.1 GCA_019307745.1 Deltaproteobacteria bacterium
ACATCTTATTAATTATAATCTTTCTGCACAGCAGATTAAGCCCGTCAATGGAAAACTCTGAAGATTCTATCTCAACACTATTCACCATTGGATTATCAGGATCAGTGACTTGAATCATCCCAATACTTACTCCAAGAGGAGAAAGGGTGACATCTGTGCTGTCCAGCTCAACCAGCGCCTTATTAATATCAGTGCAGTACCTCTCAATCGCCTTTTCAGCAATGCGGTCGATAAAAAATATCCACAGGACAGAAAAAATCGCAGTCACAGCCAGAAACACAATAAATCCGGGCCAGCGAATAATTTTTTTCATGATGCCCCTCCGATTTCAGAAATGACTTCATAGAGACGGTAGATCTTGGTGGCCTTCAGGCCTTGTATGATCCTGGATTTCTCCACCCATTTCAGGACTTTTTCACGATATCTTTTTATAAGCATATTCATTAAGAGGACAAAAGGTATGAACAAAACCATACTGAGGAAGAGGCTCCCCATAACAAGGGAATTATTGAAATTTTCAATCCGGAATATGGTCATATTGTAAAGTTCTGTCCAGACCCCCTTAAGTGGTGGCAATGTCAGGATCATGAAACCCAGTTTGTGGAAAATCGGATCGAGCAGGTATGCGGCTCCGGAAAAGACAAGGAACCCTAAAATAAAGCTTGAAATATTTATCCGCAGAGTGAATATAAGCAGCAACACCAACAGGTTGTGCAGGCTCAACAGGGGTGTTAATCCCATGATCATGGCAAACCCAAGGGCAAGACTTATCTGATGGGGATCTGTATCCGAGTTTAACGCCTTAATAAGCTTGAGAAATATCTTTATCATAAGGTCCTCCTGCTGATTGAGATTTCATGGCCCTCCCACAAAAAGCTAACTTATAACCCATTTATCCTCTACCGTTCAGGTATAAATATCTGTCTCTTTTCCGGGTCCTCCTGCTGGCGGTAGAATATAGCCGTATGGCCAATGGTGCCAACAAGATGACTGCGGGTCTCCTTTTCAAGGGATCCTGTTATCTCCTTTTTCTGCTCCTTTTCCTTAAAATCATTAAATTTTACCTTTACAAGTTCATGCCTTTCAAGGGCCCGTGTCATGGAACGTATTACTGCCTCAGTCAGTCCGCTCTGCCCCAAATATACGACCGGCTTAATGCTGTGAGCAAGCCCTCTAAGATATTTTTTCTGAAAACCTTTTAGTTTATTCACTGGTGAAACCAGCCTCCGTATCATTTATAGATTTTTTTTAGAGGCAGATCTTAGCAGAAGTTTTCACTGAAGACAAGGACAGGTAAGAAGGGAGGATTGAGACCCTTCAGGACTCTCAGGTTGCTCTTTTTCGGAGCAGTATAAGGAATGCAGGATATCCTCGGAACTCAAATCTTCAGTAAGCCATGCCAACCGGAATGATATATATGGGCGCATATCCTTTGTCCGTCTTTAATATCCTGGCGACTTCATTGTCTGAAAACGCACCGATTGTCACAGAACCCAGCCCAAGGCTAATTGCCTGCAGACAAAGGTTCTGAGCAGCATGCCCTGCCTCCATAAACACATAGCGGACTCCGCGGTCTCTATACTTGACAGTTGTCCTTTCAAAAACGCAGAAGATCACAAAAACAACAGGTGCTTGTTGAATAACCTCCTGAGAAAGCGATGCCTTGCACAGCTCTCTCCTTAAATCCCCATTCACTATCAGATCAAGGCGATGCTGCTTTGGTCTGTAATGGTATATCCCGGGATTAAGCCCCTGAACATTGCCCACAACTATATAAAGCTCAAGGGGGTAAAGCCCCCCCGCAGATGGAGCTGTTCTGTAACCATGGGAATCAGTAATTCCCTGGGCTGACCATAATAGCTGCGAAACAGATTCAAGGGACAATGGCCCATCCTGGAATTCTCTGACAGAACGGCGCTTGAGAAGTGTGGATTCAACAGAAACAGTTCCTTCTGTCCTAGGGACAGGAAGATTGATATTAGGTGCAACTTCTTGATCCATAGTATTGCTCCATATTAATGAAACTAATCCGAAAAGGCCTGTTAGAATAACACCCAAAACAATTAAAGTTTCTACAGGTCTTTTACTACTTGTTTTAGACATTGCATCACCCCATCAAATATCTGTACCATACCATAAACATGAAAACTTCTCCTTCCCCGCTATCTGGCTACCTTCCCTGAAATCAGAAATTATTTTTTTCATTATCAAAATCTCAAGTAAATAATATACAAGAACAACTTATCCTAGGCCTTATTTAAACATTATAACAAATAACAAAGGTTTCTTGGATGAATTTTATTGAATTCGGTATTTTAAATGCGGAATTCTCTATTTCGGATCTATATTACAAGGGAATAAAATTTGACTGATCAGACACTCCCTGAAATTCTCCAGGCATATTGTGGCCTTTTTTTTGCGAAATATCATCCCATTTAAGTAAATTTTAACCTAACATTTTAAAATTGCACTATTAATAGTCTATGGAATCTAATAAAGAAATTTCAAACATGCATATCGCCAAAATAATGACGATTGCGAGCGGCAAGGGGTGACCCCTGGATTTTATCTTATCCTTTAAAAGTCATTAAATACCCGGCTTTTTAAGAAACATGGATTTAATCGAGAAAACAGTTGAACTATTTCCTACATTTTTGTACTTTCCATTATTAGGCAAGACAATAATATCCTTTTCGGAGAAATCAAAATGGTAACCAGGAAAACTGTCACAAATCCTGATGAAATTAAATGCCTTTACGAGATTACAGCTTCTATACATAGCACTCTTAACCTGAGAAAGGCTCTGTACAATGTCCTTGATCTTCTTGATGAGCATCTTGGAATGAATCACGGTTCCATTACCCTGCTCAACCCTGAGACTTCTGAAATCCATGTTGAGGTTGCCCATGGCATCTCATCCATCGCAAAGATCCGGGGACGCTATAAGCTGGGAGAAGGAGTTACAGGCCGTGTTATTGAATCTGGTCGTCCTATGGCCGTTCCCAGCATTGATGATGAACCTCTCTTCCTTGACAGGACAAAGGCAAGGAGCCGGGCAGACAAATCCAAGGTATCCTTTATCTGCGTCCCAATCAAAGAGGGGAAAACTGTATTAGGCGCATTGAGCGTGGACCGCCTGTTTGATACTCGATCCTCTTTAGAAGAAGATGTGAGACTTCTTTCAGTTATTGCCAGCCTGATCGCCCAGAAGGTCTCCATGCTGGAAAAGATTAACAGAGAAAAGGTTAAACTGAATGAAGAAAATGCCAGGTTGAAGCAGGCACTTGAAAAAAAGTACAGCTTTACAAATATCATTGGCACGAGTCGCAAAATGAATGAGGTATTTCACCTGATTTCTCAGGTGGCGGCAAGTAATGCCAATGTACTCCTTTTAGGGGAGAGCGGTACAGGCAAGGAACTTGTAGCCAATGCCCTGCATTATAACAGCCTGCGTGCGGGACAATCCTTTATCAAGGTCAATTGCGCGGCACTTCCCGGGAACCTTGTTGAGGCGGAACTTTTTGGTTATGAAAAGGGGGCCTTTACCGGTGCTACCCAGCAAAAGGCGGGGAAATTTGAACTGGCAAAGAGCGGATCCATCTTTCTTGATGAGATCGGTTCTCTTATACTTGAGAGCCAGGGAAAACTTTTAAGGGTACTGCAGGAGCGAGAGATTGAAAGACTCGGAGGCACAAAGACTATAAAGGTCAATGTTCGCCTTATTGCTGCAACGAATATTGAACTATCAGATGCCGTTGAGGAGGGATTGTTTCGTGAGGACCTGTTTTACCGGCTGAATGTCTACCCCATTTACCTTCCTCCTTTAAGAGAAAGAGAGGCTGACCTCCTCCTGCTTGCTGATTTCTTTCTTGAGAAATATGCAAAGGAATATTCCAAGGACATCAAAAGGATCTCAACACCAGCCATTGATGCCCTTGTACAATATCACTGGCCTGGAAATGTACGGGAGCTTGAAAACGTTATTGAAAGAGCAGTCCTGCTATGTGAGGATCAGGTCATCCATTCCTATCACCTGCCCCTCACCCTTCAAACAGCAGAGGATACAGGCACACAGCAGGCAACCTCTTTAGAAGATGCAGTAGCCCGCTTTGAAAGGGAACTGATCATTGATGCACTGAAAGTGAGCAGGGGAAACATGAGGCAGGCAGCAAACGCTCTTGAGACTACGGAACGCATCTTTGGCTATAAGATAAAAAAGTATGATATAATCCCAAAGCAGTTCAGGTAGCACAAACCGGAGTTGAGACAGACAGAGGGGGAACCCCTATAATCCGTTCAACCTACCTTAACACCTCTCATCTTTCCCTTTCCAGTTTATGCATAAGCGCCTCTTTTATCTCTTTCACCTGATCTTCATCCTCAATCTTCTGACCGTCAAGATCCCTGACATAAAAGACATCTGCCACCTGGTCATTTTTTGTGCCGATCTTGGCGATCCTAATATCCAGATGAAATTCGAAGAGCGTGCTGGTGATAGTATACAGCAGCCCAACCCTGTCTTCAGCATAAACTTCTATCAGGGTGAAAAAATCAGATTCTTCATTATCCAAAATGATCTTTGGAGAAGTTGTGGGAATTTTAAAAGTTGTTGAAATAATGCCTGACTTTGCCTTTTTGTTTAACCGGTAGGACAAAGCGAGCTTCCCCTGAAATATACTGCTCAGATCCACAGTTATCTTGTTCCATGTTTCTTCAGGATGTATCGGATCAAGAGGTCCTGAGACAGAAAAAATATCAACTGCAGTGCCATCCCGCCATGTATATATGTCTGAGTAGAAAATATTGATATTATTTAACGCCATGGCCCCTGCAATGTCAGAGAAGAGACCGGGCCTGTCCTCTGAAACAAAACTAACATCCCAGATGCCTCTCGTATTACTCTCCCATACCTCAAACCTAAAAGGAGATTTTTTTTGAGCCTTTATGTCCGTATTCAAGGACAGTAGCATCTTTATGTGACGAGATATGGTAGGCGGAGGAATATGAAGGAGATATCTTGACGGCATATCCTCAAACAGCTTCTCAAGTTCTTCTTTGGTGATAATTCCAGACATCTCTTTTTTTATTATATTTTTTTTCCTCTTTAGGTCCTTTTCTGTGCCTGGTGCCGCGAGTTCTCCCCTTTCAAGGATGTGAAGCACCTTGAAAAAGAGTTCCAGCACCAGATTGCCTGTCCATTCATTCCAGGCTCTGGGTCCTGTGGCCTTTGAATCTGCCCATGTCAAAAGGTAGAGGCATTTCAACCTGTTGATATCTCCCACAGCGCGCGCGCACTGAACAATCACTTTTTCATCATACAGATCCCTTCTTGTTGCAATTTCCACCAAAAGGAGATGATGGCGTATCAGAAACAATATCTCTTCAGTCGCTTTTTCAGGATAACTGAACCGCTTCAAGATCTTCTTAGCAATGACAGCTCCCTTCTTTGCGTGATCTTTGCCTGTTTTTCCGATATCATGGAAAAGTCCAGCCAAAAGAAGTATTTCCTGATTTGGCAAGTCGGAGAGTATGTCCAGGAGGAGTATATTTTTTTCCGAATTGATCATCTTCAGGCATTTGACAGTCTCCAGCACATGCCTTCCTGTGGGATAGAGATGGTAGGCGTCAAACTGGACAAGGTCTTTTATCTGTCCGAATTCCGGGATAAAGACATCAAGCAATCCAGTCTCAAACATCTGGTTTAATACATCAGGACTGCTTTTATGGTTCAATATATTTAGAAAACTCCGCACTGCCTTTTTAGAATTCCTGAAATCCTCATCAACCAGGTAGAGAAAATCCCTTACAAGCCTCCTGGCCTCAATTGAAAGGGGAAGTCCATAACTGGCTGCCTTTTCAAAGATCTCCAGTAAGAGGTGCGGCATAGAAGATATATCTATGGCTGAAATAAAATTCAGCTCATTCTGGTCAATACAGAGCGTCTTTGATATCCTTTTCTTATCAGGCGTCTTTATTCCCCATCTCCTTCCAGAAGGGATATGAGCGTTGATAAAAGAGTAGTTAAGGACCTTAATTAATTCCATGTTTGAGTGCAGCCGGCCAAGAAAATATTCAACAGACGCCCTCTTTTTCCGGTCTTTAAAACCCATTTTTCTGGCAATCTCTTCCTGGTATTCAAAGCTTAGTGTATCTTTTTTCCTTCCTGAGCTTTGATGGAGGTGATTTCTTGTGAGCAGGGTGAATTGAAGGGAATCCGTGAGATCCTGATACTCATGTGCCGACAGCTTACCTGTATATTCCAGGTCTTTGGGCTCCTTCAGGTTAAAAAAGGCCTTTGCCAGCCAAAGGATCTGATGGTAGTCCCGCAGCCCTCCGATCCCGTTTTTCAGGTCAGGCTCAAGGAGGTAGCTGGCATCGCCTGAGATCTCCATACGAATCTGATGCAGGTCTTTCAGCCAGTCACGAAAATCATGGGCTCTTTTGCGGATTACTTTTTCATGCAGAGTCTCCATTAAAAGGAGATAGAGGCGTGAATCTCCGCATATGAAGCGGGCATCCATCATTGAGGTAAGCATTTCAAAGTCTTGTTTTGCGAGTACTTGGCAGTCATTTATGGTACGGACACCGTTACCAAGTTCAAGGCCAAGGTCCCAGAGGGGATAGAAAACTTCTTCAATCAGTCCCTTAGTACCAGCCGGTATCCTTCGGTTAAAGAGGACCAGGATGTCTATATCAGATTGGAGACACATTTCTTTCCGGCCATAACCGCCAACAGAGATAAAGGCAAAAGAGACCTTTTTTTCAAACATCCTTTTAGCAGTATCATTTTCCTGTATGGATATACGAAAATACTGGTCTATTATCTCTGGATAATCCGTAGTAAATGTGTGAGTAATCTTTCCTGCGGTAAAATCAGAAATCAGGGTATTTCTTTGCTCTTTGAATTCATCGGAAGTAGATTTCATAAGATATAGAGACGCACATATGACACAACCTCAGATAACAAGCTCACCTGTCTTCTTTTTCCCATGCCCTGTCATCCCCATGCGTATTAGGCAGTCACAAGCTGAAAAACTCTGTGCACATCAATCAGAACACAGGAACCGGAGCCACTCTGTACCAACAAGGCTTTCGCTTGTTAGAATAGTCAGGATGACATCATCCGGTTGAAGAAAATCACCATTAAAATGGCTTTCCGATCAAATTGCGTCCTTACCGGTTTCACCTGTCCTTATGCGGATCACCTCTTCAACAGGCAATACAAAAATTTTCCCGTCTCCAATCTGTCCTGTGTTAGCCTTTTCCTGAATAACTTTGACGGCATCAGCGACCTGACCTGTATCAAGGACAATCTCAACCTTGATTTTTGGGACAAAATCCACCTGATATTCTGCACCACGGTAAATCTCTTTATGTCCGCGCTGTCGTCCGAATCCCTTTACTTCACTAACAGTCAGTCCTTTAATCCCTACTGATGAAAGTCCGTCTTTTACGTCATCCAGTTTAAATGGTTTTATAATCGCTTCAATCTTTTTCATACCGACTGCTCCTTTTTTAGATTTATTTTCATAACAATAGAAATTCAGTTATAAAGAGCTCTTACGCTGCAAAAATCAAAGATGTCTCATAAAAAACATGTCAAGGGTGAGGGATTCCAGGCATTTCCCAAAACAAATTCACGGGCACCCCAATTAATAGGTGTAACCTGTCTCATTATGCTGGCTGATATCCAGACCTTTTTCCTCGTCCTGTTCAGATACGCGCAGACCGATTATTGCACCAACAACTTTGAGTATAATAAAAGTCATGAAAAAAGCAAAGACCATAGTTGCAATTACAGAAACAATTTGTATAAAGAGCTGCGATGGATTCCCAAAAAAGAGGCCATTTGCCCCATCGGGATTTATTATCGTATTTGCAAACAATCCAGTGGCGAGTGCGCCCCATATACCGCCCAGTCCATGTATACCTACCACATCAAGGGAATCATCATATCCAAACCGGGATTTCAGAATAACACCACCGTAGCATATAACACCGCCCAATCCGCCAATAGCAATAGCTGACATGGGGCCTACAAAGCCTGCAGCCGGGGTAATCGCAACAAGTCCTACAACGGCGCCGCTGGCCACTCCAAGTGTAGTAGGTCTGCCCCTGTGGATGCATTCCACAAAGATCCATGTCAGAGCAGCAGTTGCTGCTGATATATGCGTTACAACAAAAGCATTTGCCGCAATGCCATCGCAGGACAACGCGCTGCCGGCGTTAAATCCGAACCAACCAAACCACAAAAGAGCCGTGCCGGTTATTGTCATTGGAAGGTTATGAGGGATATAAGCAGTTCGTCCGTATCCCTTTCTTTTACCGATTATGATTGCCGCTGCAAGGGCTGAAGTCCCTGAACTGATATGGACTACAGTGCCGCCCGCAAAATCAAGAGTACCCATTTCACCCATCCATCCCCCCACTGCCCATACCCAGTGGCAGAGGGGATTGTAGACCAGGAGAGCCCAAAGCAGAGAAAAAAGAAGAAAGGCGCTGAATTTCATTCGTTCTGCAAACGCCCCGGTGATCAAAGCGGGTGTAATGACGGCAAACATACACTGAAAGACCATAAAGGCAACATGGGGGATTGTTGTGCCATAATCCGGACTGGGAGCCATGCCCACACCCTTGAGACCAAACCAGTCAAGTCCGCCTATAATACCGGCATGATCAGGAGCAAAGGATAAGGAATAACCTATAATTACCCACTCAACCGTTATAAGGCACAGAAGAATAAAACTCTGCATTATGGTGCCTAATACATTTTTATTACGGACCATGCCGGAATAAAATAATGCCAGACCTGGTGTCATAAGCATAACCATAGCAGCTGAAATCAGTACAAATACGGTATCTCCTGAGTTCATTTATCTAACCCTCCTTTGAGTATCGTTTTTGTTTAGAATAGTAGCAACATATATGCCAATTCAAGGTCAGAGGAATTTAACACATTAAATCAAGCAGTTAACCAAAAACACGTAACATATTTTCAATATCAATTATACATTTTTGTATCAAATGCAGAGACTTCCACAAAAATGCCTACAAATATGTATAATGAGACATGGATTAAAAATGGCAAAACAGCTCTCCATATATCAAGTAATGAATATTTTTAAAGGAACTTCAATAGGGCAGATTATTAGGGATATGATCTCGGGAGAGATAATCTTTGAAAATGGTCAATAGCAATGATGTAAATGAGATTCTGAAGCAATATAAAAAAATCTCTCCGACCTCAAAGTATGGCTCCCGGCTAATGATGCCCTAGGCTCCCTGATGCTTAGAGGTGCAGGAAAAATTGATAATAGATCCACTTAAACCATAGGATTAATGCCTTGAAAAATGCTTCCCGGTCTATGGGGCCATTGAAGGTCTCTCTGATCTGATCCCAAAAAAAAGTTTGGAATAATCACTTGAATAGTATATTTTAGTCACTGCATTACTATTCATATCATTTCGAATCGATAGGATAGATTTATTAATAAATCAGGAGAACTCACTCATATGCGAATAAAAATTCTTCTAGTAACCTTGTTAATGTTTATGCGTGTCAGCTATGGCTATTGCGAATCCAGTATTGACCTTAACGGTCAATACTGGATTGAACTGAATACCCCATATAAAAACAGTCTAATCGCTGGCCTGATTATAGGATCATCCCCCTCTTTTTTAGATGATAATAGTGCCTCACCTGGTTTGACTTCCAAGGCAGGTGTGGGTGATTATATAGAAGATTTAAATTCATTTTATTCTCAGCCCAAGTATCTAAAAATCAAGATAGTTGATGGTTTTAGGCTGTCAAGTATCAAACTAAAAGAGAATGATTCCAATGATTATGGGCACATGCTGACAATGCTTTTGAATGGGAAGAGGCTTCCTTACCATGTCCAGGTAACAGAAATCATTGATGGTGATACAATAAAGGTCAAAGATTTGGTATCTGATGATAAATGGACTGTTAATTTAATAGGAATTGATGCCCCTGAAATCAATCAAAAGAAACAAACAGACAAAGAGCCCTATGGGATGAAGGCTAAAAAATATCTTGAAGCTCTGTTATTAGACAGTGAAGGAGATTTGGAATATACAGAGGATGTATTCAATCAAAAAGGCATGCTATTGGCCAAGTACATTGATCAGCAACAGGAGAAAAGAACCGCCTATAAATTGCTGGAAAAAGGCCTGGTCAAGCCATATCCGTTCAAGGAAGATCCCATACGAAACTATGATATTTCGACATCCCTTACTGCAGAGTACAAGGCATGTGAGACATGGGCGAAGATAGCTAGGGATAAAAAATTATATATATGGGGAGACAAAACAGATCCCCATGTAGAGTCCACGGTTAAAGGCCAGGACAAAGGGGACAAGAAGAATTCTTCCACAGAATCAGACAGGAAATCAGACAAGAAAGATTCCAAAAAGAAATATTTGGAACTATTGGAAAAAGGACTTGAAAAGCTTAAAGAGCGCAAATAAACTTGTAGCTTTGTTCGTCAAGGGCTGTTTCTATTGCTCCTGATTTTAAGGGTATAGGGACAGCAGATATTGCACTTGAACTATTGTCAAAACATTGGTTAAAGGAGGTTATCACATGAACATTTTGATGATTTCAGGAAGTCGCAACCTGGAAGGCCAAACAGCCCAAGCAGCAGGAACACTGTTAGAGGGGGCTTCCGCAGTAGGTATAGAAGGGGAGATGATATTTCTGCCGCAGCTTATAATTGAACGGTGCCGCCAGTGTGATGACGATGGCTGGGGAGTCTGCAGTAAAGAAGGGCGTTGTATTATCGACGACGATTTTGCCTCAATATTTCAAAAGATCAAGGAGGCTGATGCAGTTGTAGTTGCAACCCCTGTATATTTCGGAGATCTGAGTGAAAGCCTTCGTGCATTTACTGACAGGTTGCGCCGCATCTGTTTCAAGGGGGGAGGCAGCAAAGAGATAGGGGATAAACCTGCCATAGGTATCTGTGTAGCAGGAGGACGTGGATTTGGTGCATCTGAGTGCTGTTTCCATCTGGATAAAGTACTTCGCATTTGCGGATTCAATGTGATTGATATGATCCCCGCCCGCCGGCAGAACCTTGATACCAAGCTTCCGCACCTTCGTCTGATAGGGAAAGGCTTGGTAACCAAATAATTAAATCCCAAAAGACTAAAATGGCACCGGTGATTCAAATACCAGTGGTTCTCCTTTTTCCGGGTGCCTAAACCTTAGATATCTTGCATAGAGCATGAGTTGGTCACCTGATCTGCCATTGCCGTAAAGCCTGTCACCTACAATAGGGCAGCCAAGACCCAATTCATGTGCAGAGTGGACTCTAAGCTGATGGGTCCTGCCTGTAAGGGGTATAAACGCCATTCTCGTTCTCCCCTCATCATTTCCCAGGTTTTGCCACAAACTGATCCCCATTTTTCCATTAACAGGATCATAGACCTGGTATGGCCGGTTGTCGGGATCCAACCTGAAAGGGAGTCTGATCTCCCCGGCCTCCTCATTGACAATGCCGTCCAAAAGGGCCGCATACCTTTTTTCCACCATCCGGTTCTGAAACTGAATTGAAAGATGCCTGTGTGCACGGGGCGTTATGGCAAGTACAATTAACCCTGAGGTATCCATATCCAGCCGGTGGACTGACGGCTGCTCCATGCAACAGGGAAATAACTTTTTTAACCTGTTTACCACACAATCCTGCTTATCCTCTCCACGGCCAGGCACAGACAATAATCCGCCTGGCTTGTCCACAACAACAAATAAAGGATCTTCGTAAATAATTCTCACACTCCCTCCCCTACTGACCATTTTACCAATCCAGACCGCACAACATAAATCCCAGTATAGGCTGACACTTCTCCTCACAGGAAGGATAAAACTGACCGTGCAGCCTTGTCCCTGAACGGTTCTCCCTGCCATAGTAAAATTCTGCCACACTCAGTGGAGTCAGATTGTTTTGGGCCGCATAGTTCAAAAGCTTTGGCGCGCAGCAGTCACCAGTCCCTGTGGGAATTCCATTATCATTATAAAATGCCTCAAAAAGTGACCCGGTATCTTGTTTAAAGTTATTCAACTGGTATAAAGAATGAATATCCTTCATCAACCTTTTTGACAGGGCTCTCCGCTCTTTTATCAATTGCAGTCTCTTTGAAGAGCTCTTATCCAATAGATCTATCTGCTTGCCAAGCCCCTTAATCTTTTTATCTATATCACAACTGATAAGATCAAATTCATTCGCGTTCAGCAAAGGAGCCACCCAGCCATCAACCTCCCACACCCCATTATACTGTCCTGAAAAAGCCCGCAACATGACCTTGGATCCATCCTGGTCCTCACAGACCATTACCCCGAACATCTGCCCCCTTGCCTTACCAAACAGGTAATCAGTGGAAAATCTCGGATCAGCTTCATCATTCGGACTCATTAGATCAATTCGCTGTTTTCTCTCAAGAGTCTTCATTAATTCCACGCAATGTCTTCGCGCATCACCCTCATAAAGATAGTGCTCCTTTTTACACAAGGAACAATAACCTGAACATGATATTTGCGGCTCTATATCTTCTGTAATGATATCCCTTCTAAGCATCAGAACTCAAACCTTCATGACGCATGTTTTTCTCCATTTTTCTTTTTCCTTCCACAGTTTATTGCATATCAAAATAAAGAACCTGACTAAATCAGTGCTCAGATTGTTTTTAAAATGGAAAAATAGCACATTGCCTTAATTTTGCATGAAATTGAGGTAATTCCATACAAGAAATTTTCCTAATTCAATTTAACATATCAAAAAGCCAGGAAACAGGAAAAAACCATGTTTCAAAGGATTTTACACTTGCCTGATTTTGAATCTCTTGGGCAGATAAATTCAAATTTTCATGCACACAAGGAAAGACTGCATTGGTGAATATCTTCAAGCCGGACAGCCTTTTAAAGGTCAATACTGTGCAAGATTCAGGTAGCAGTTCTCTGATCTCTTTCAGGATTTTTAAACGAGACATATGATACAATTTTTTAAAAAAATATAGCTGAAAACTGACATCTGATATCCGGACTGTTTAAATACTGATCAAACCATAAGGGTGTAAAAACCACCATACGATCTGTTCCTATGTGGTCTGAAAGGGCCAGCCTTGTCTGAAAAGCCCCCTCAGGCACACCGCAACATGAATTGTGTTCAATTTATCTGCTGTTAAATCCCTTCAGACCTATTTAAAATTATTGACTCCTGCTATAAATCTTTGTATTAAACCAGGTTATCTTATAGTCCAATTGTAGTCCAATTGCCATGGCCTGATTTTGATCGGCAATTATATTTTTTGTTGCTCTTACCAATATCAGGAGACTACCGGATAAATTTTGATGGATGGAGAATATAATATGAATGATTTTCTAGAACAGGGCCCGAAGAATCCTATAAAAATTCAGGATAACACATTTCGTGATGGTCATCAGTCCCTTCTGGCTACTAGAATGAGGACCGAAGATATGATCCCCATTGCCGAACAAATGGATAGTGTAGGCTTCTGGGCAATGGAAGTTTGGGGCGGGGCAACCTTTGATACAATGCATCGCTTTTTGGGAGAAGACCCCTTTGACAGGATCAGGATACTTAAAAAATATATCAAAAACACACCTTTTTCCATGCTGTTGAGGGGACAGAATCTGGTGGGCTATCGAAATTATGCGGATGATGTTGCCAGGCTGTTTGTGGATAAGACATCTGAAGCAGGCATGGATATATTCCGTGTGTTTGATGCCCTGAATGATTTCAGAAATTTTCAGACAGTTGTTGAAAGGATAAGGGCCAATGGAAAACACTTCCAGGGCACCATCTGTTATTCCTTAACAGAAAGGCGTATGGGGGGTGATGTATTTAACCTGGAATACTACCTTAACAAGGCCAGAGAACTTCAGGATATGGGGGCAGACACCCTCTGTCTAAAGGATATGGCAGGGATAATGGCGCCTTTTGATATTGCAAAACTCATCACAGAGCTGAAAAAGGTGATTACAATGCCTATCCATCTCCATACACACTACACCAGCGGTATGGCCTCAATGATCTACCTGGAGGCGATAAAGGCTGGAGTGGACATTATCGATACATGTCTTGCGCCATTTGCTCTGCGCACCTCACAGCCAGCGGTTGAACCTATCGTGGCAACCCTTAACGGCACGGTCAGAGATTCGGAACTGAACCTTAATCTCCTGCTTGAACTTGGGGATTATATCGAGTCAGTGGCTCCCAAGTATAGGGATCATCTTGCAAGTCACAAAATGTCAGTGATAGATACCGGCGTACTTGCACATCAGGTTCCTGGAGGCATGATCTCTAACCTGGTAAGCCAACTCAGGGATGCAAAGGCCCTTGACAGACTACCTGAAGTATACAAGGAGGTGGCTGTGACTCGTAAGGAACTGGGAATGCCTCCTCTTGTGACACCCACGAGCCAGATTGTTGGTGTCCAATCAGTGCTCAACGTGCTGTTTGGCAGGTACAAGATGGTGACCAATGAGGTCAAGGATCTTGTTTATGGTCTGTATGGAAAGACACCTATACCAGTGGATGAAGAGGTCAGAAAAAAGATCTTAAAGAATTATAAGCGGGGACAGACTCCTATAACGGGCCGCGCAGCTGACTACCTGGAGCCGGAACTTGAGGCTGCAAGAAGGAAGGTGGGAGATCTTGCAAAGGATGATTTTGATCTGCTTATATATGCGATATACCCTACTACCGGTGAACAGTTTCTTAAATGGAAGCACGGTATCGAGGAGAGGCCCCCAGATGTGATGGCCAAAAGCCTGGAGGATGTAAAGAAAGAGGATGAGGCTTTGGAAGAGGCCAGGAAGCAAATCTGAAAAGCACAACAATTAAAAGACCAAAAAAATTAATTTTTTTAATTTAAGTAGCCTTAGAAGGAGATTTATTATGAGAAAAAAAGTAACTGTTGTTGGTGCGGGCAATGTGGGAGCTACCGCTGCCATGAGGTTGGCGGAAAAAGAGCTGGCAGATGTGGTCCTGATTGATGTACTTGATGGTGTGCCTGCTGGTAAGGCCCTTGACCTTATGGAGGCGGCACCTGTTGAGAAACATGATTCAAAGGTGACCGGAGTTACCGGAGACTACTCTGCGGCAAAGGATTCAGACATAGTTATTATCACTGCTGGTATTCCCAGGAAACCCGGCATGAGCCGCGATGATCTCCTGAATACCAATATGGGGATCATGAAATCCGTCGTGACCGAGATTGCAAAAGTGGCCCCCAACTCAATCCTGATCATTGTAAGCAATCCCTTGGATGCCATGTGCCATGTAGCCCTTGACGCAAGCAATTTTCCAAAGGAGCGCGTGATCGGTATGGCTGGTGTTCTTGACTCTGCCCGTTTCCGCACTTTTATCGCTATGGAACTCAATGTGTCTGTGGAAAATGTCCAGGCATTTGTGCTTGGCGGTCATGGCGACAGCATGGTTCCTTTGCCACGTTATTCCAGTGTGGCAGGTATCCCACTTCCTGATCTTATGGATGCGGATAAAATCGAAGATCTGGTTGAAAGGACACGTAATGGTGGCGCAGAGATCGTTGGTCTATTAAAGACCGGAAGCGCTTACTATGCGCCCGCATCTTCTGCTGTTGAGATGGCAGAGGCTATTCTGAAAGACAAAAAAAAGATTCTTCCCTGTGCTGCATGCCTGAAGGGTGAGTATGGAATAAATGATCTCTTTATCGGCGTTCCCGTAAAACTCGGTGAAAAAGGAGTGGAAGACATTATTGAGATCAAACTTACAGAAGAGGAAGACAATTCCCTGAAAAATTCTGCTGCTGCGGTACAAGGGCTGGTGGATGACCTTAAGAGGCTGACTGAATAGGGATATCAGAGTTTGGCGCAGGGCAGCAGAAATTCTGGAATAACCTGCCCTGCACAAGTTTGCCGGTAATTTTTCAGGCCCTTTCAAATGGATGGGCCTGTTTAGCTTATTGGAGAAAAGTATGGCACCTGAATTTGAATATCAAGAGATGTTTCCCTTGGGTGAGGACAAGACTGAATATCGTTTGATTACAAAAGAGCATGTGTCAATTGCCGAGTGTGATGGAGCAGAAATCCTGAAGATAGGGCCTGAGGCCTTTACCATTCTGGCTGAAAAGGCTATGCAAGATGTGTCTCACCTGTTGAGGACCTCACATCTCCAGCAGATTGCAGACATACTAAAGGCGCCTGATGCTTCTGAGAATGACAAGTATGTGGCCCTTGAAATGCTGAAGAATGCTGTTATTTCAGCGGAAGGGGATTTCCCCCTTTGCCAGGATACAGGCACGGCCATTATCATGGGCAAAAAAGGACAGCAGGTCTGGACAGACTCTTGTGAAGAGGAGGCCCTGTCAAAGGGCGTCTTTAATACCTATACCACGACCAACCTGCGCTATTCTCAGAATGCACCTCTGAATCTTTATGATGAGACAAACACCGGATGTAATCTGCCTGCCCAAATTGACCTTTACGCAACACGGGGAGATGCTTATAAGTTCCTGTTTGTGGCCAAGGGCGGCGGTTCAGCAAACAAGACATACTTGTATCAGAAGACAAAGTCTGTCCTTAATCCGGATATTCTGACGGATTTTCTGATCGGAAAAGTGAAGACCCTTGGGACAGCCGCGTGTCCTCCATACCATATCGCCATTGTGATTGGCGGAACATCTGCTGAGCTTAACCTGAAGACGGTCAAGCTTGCCTCAACCGGTTACCTGGACAGCCTGCCTGATAAGGGAAATGATCAGGGCCGGGCCTTCAGGGACAAATCCATTGAAGAGGAACTCCTGAAAAAATCAAAAGATTTGGGTCTTGGCGCCCAGTTTGGAGGCAGATATTTTGCCCTTGATGTTAGGATTGTAAGACTACCCAGGCATGGCGCGTCCTGTCCTATTGGACTGGGTGTAAGCTGCTCTGCCCACAGGAATATCCTTGGCAAGATTACCAGGGATGGAGTATTTCTTGAAAAGCTTGAAACTAATCCCGCACGATTCCTGCCAGAACCTTCCTCATCAGAAGAAAAGGTGATAGAGCTTGACCTTGAACAGCCCATGGACAAGATTCGTCAGAGCCTGAGCAAGTATCCTGTGGCCACCCGCCTGAGCCTTACCGGTAAAATTGTAGTGGCCAGGGATATTGCTCATGCCAAACTCAAAGAAAGGCTAGACAACGGTGAAGATCTGCCCCAGTATTTTAAGGACCATATAGTCTACTATGCCGGGCCCGCTAAGACGCCCGAGGGTTATGCCTCAGGCTCCTTTGGTCCTACAACCGCTGGCAGAATGGACCCCTATGTTGACATATTTCAGGAAAATGGAGGTTCCATGATCATGCTGGCTAAAGGTAATCGCTCTAAAGCAGTAACAGAAGCCTGTAAAAAACACGGAGGCTTTTATCTTGGCTCTATTGGTGGTGTGGCTGCCCGCCTGGGCAAAGAGTGCATAACCAATGTTGAGATCCTTGAGTATCCTGAACTGGGTATGGAGGCCATATACATGATTACGGTTAAAAATTTTCCTGCATTTATTATGGTAGATGATAAGGGGAACGACTTTTTTGAGATGCTCTGATTCCTTTAAAATTCAAAGAGGAATTCTAAACGGATAATTCAGGAATAATAAAAGGAGAATACTATGAGAGAAGCTGTAATAGTCAGCGGCGTCAGGACTCCATTAGGCAATTTCAATGGAGCTTTGAATAAGTTTGGCGCAACAGACCTCGGTGCCATGGTAATCCAAGAGGCCGTCAAACGCGCTGGTATAAAAGGAAAAGATGTTAATGAATGTATAATGGGACAGGTACTCCCTTGCGGATGCGGGCAGAATCCTGCCAAGCAGGCTGCTGTCAAGGCCGGCATGCCATGGGAGATTGAATGTATCACTGTCAATAAGGTATGCGGCTCTGCCCTTAAGTCTGTTATGCTTGCTGCCCAAGCAATACAGGTGGGTGATGCCGACGTGGTAGTCGCCGGAGGTATGGAGAGCATGAGCAATGCCCCTTATTATCTGGATAAGGCACGTAACGGATACCGTATGGGACCTGGCAAGCTTGAGGATCACATGGTTCATGACGGGCTCTGGGACATTGTTAATGATTTTCACATGGGGATGTCTAATGAACTCTGTTCCGAAAAATATGACGTAAGCCGTGAAAATCAGGATCATTTTGCTGAGAAGTCCTACAAAAGGGCACTTGACGCAATCAGTAGTGGCCGGTTTAAGGATGAAATAATGCCAATCGAGATTCCTCAACGTAAGGGTGATCCGATTGTTTTTGATACTGATGAATGCCCGAGGGAGACTACATTTGAGGCTCTGTCAAAAATGAGGCCTGCATTTAAGAAGGATGGTCGGGGAACAGCAGGGAATGCCTCCATAATCAGTGACGGTGCTTCAGCCGTGGTTATCATGTCTAGAGAAAAGGCTGAGGAGCTTGGCTGTGAAATAATGGCCACCATAGGGTCCCAGTGTTCCTATGGAATAGACATGAAATATGTGCTGGTTGCTCCGATATGGGCCCTTCCCAAGTGTTGTGAAAAGGAGGGAGTCTCCCAGGATGACCTGGACCTGATAGAGGTTAATGAGGCATTCAGCGGCTCTTCTGTAGCAGTAATAAAGGAGCTGGGCCTTGATCCTGCAAAGGTAAATGTGAACGGTGGCGCTGTGGCGCTTGGACACCCTATCGGCGCAAGTGGGTGCCGGGTACTTATTACGCTTATGTATGAGATGATCAGGCAGGACAAAAATACCGGGCTAGCCACACTGTGTCTGGGCGGTGGTGAAGCAGTGGCCATGATAATAAAACGGTAATACAATCCGCAGTTACTTTAATAGATTAAATGCAGCATAATTTTTAACAGGATATTAAATACAGCTCAAAATAAAGGAGATAAAAAATGGATATTAAGACTTTTGGAGTTGTAGGATCAGGTCAGTTGGGGCATGGAATCGCCCAGGTTGCGGCCACAAGTGGACTTGATGTTATAATGAGTGATGTTAATGAAGATTTTGTAAGCCGAGGTCTTATGAATATAACAAAAAATCTGCAGCGCAGTGTTGATAAGGGCAGAATATCAGAAGAGGAGAAAGATGCGGTCCTTGGAAGAATTAAAACCACATCGGATATTAAGAATATGGCCTCTGCGGACTATGTTGTCGAGGCTGCCACAGAAAATGAACCTATCAAGTTTAAAATTTTCAGAGACCTTGATGAGATATGCGGGTCTGAGGTGATCCTTGCGTCTAATACATCTTCTATTCCAATAGGCCGGATAGCATCTCAGACCAAACGCCCGGACAAGGTTATTGGTATGCACTTTATGAACCCTGTCCCTGTTATGAAACTGGTTGAGGTGATCCGTGGGATCGCTACATCCGATGAGACACATGAGATTACCTGGGCGCTTTCTGAAAAATTCGGCAAGACTCCTGCCTTGGCAAATGACTTCCCTGGTTTTATCTCCAACAGGGTGCTTATGCCCATGATCAATGAGGCGATCTTTTGTCTGTACCATGGTGTTGGTGAAAAGGAAGATATTGATACGGTGATGAAGCTTGGAATGAACCATCCCATGGGCCCTTTGGCACTGGCTGACCTGATTGGGCTGGATACGTGCCTTGCTATCATGGAGACACTTTATGAGGGATTTAAGGACTCAAAATACCGCCCCTGCCCTCTCCTCAGGAAATATGTTGAAGCAGGATGGCTGGGCCGCAAGACTGGCAGAGGATTTTATGAATACAGCTAATTCCGGTTAGGTAACAGGCTACTTCTGCACAACTTTGTGGTAAAGAAATTTTTTACTTCTGGAACAAAGGATGATCAGCTTTTTTGTGTACTTTTATGCGGAGGGCCTGCTAAAAATAATAGTAGTATAAAATTTTATTAGTGTTTAAGAGAAAATATATGGACAGCCTTTTAGAAGAAAAATATCGTATAGTACGTGATTCGGTCCGCAATTTTTGTGAGCGTGAGATACGACCACATGCCAAGGATATCGATAGTGAGGCTAGGTTCCCCTGGGAGATAGTTGAAAAAATGGGGAAGCTAGGGTACTTTGGAATTCAAGTGCCTGAAGAACTGGGTGGAGCAGGCATGGATTCTGTAAGTTATGCCATTACTATTGAAGAGATATCAAGAGTATGCGCAGGACTTGGTCTTTGCGTAACCGTTCATAACAGCGTTGCTGTATATCCCCTTGTGTTGTTCGGTACCGAGGAACAAAAAAAAAGGTGGGTCCCCTCCCTTGCCAGGGGAGAGAAGATCGGGGCCTTTTGCCTGACTGAGCCTAATATCGGATCAGATGTGGCAGGTATTGAATCAACTGCCATCCGTGATAATGGCTATTATGTAGTAAATGCCAACAAGACCTTTGTGACAAATGGAGGGGTTGCAGATACCTGCCTGATCTTTACAAAGACTGACCCATCTGCCGGACCCAGGGGGATAAGCGTAATCGTGGCGGAACGAGGGACCCCGGGTTTTGAAGTGGGTGATTTAGAGGATCTTTCCGGAATGAGGGCAAATCCAGTAAGCTCTATCCGGCTTTCTGACTGTCGGATTCCTGAGAAGAACCTGCTTGCTAAAGAGGGCATGGGTATGAAGATAGGTCTTATAGCCCTTGATATTGGTAGGATAGGCGTTGGCGCCCAGGCCCTTGGGATTGCCCAGGCAGCATTTGAAGAGGGTGTGCGCTATGCAAACCAGCGCAGGCAGTTCGGTGTTCCCATTGCCAGGCACGAGGCTGTTCAAATAATGATAGCGGACATGGCCACACAGGTTGATGCTGCAAGACTCCTTGTGTATCGGGCTGCCACATTAAAGGATAAGGGATTGCCGTTTTCAAAAGAAGCCGCAATGGCCAAACTCTATGCCTCTGAGACATCAAGCAAGGTGGCGGATATTGCGGTTCAGATACATGGCGGATACGGATATTCCAAGTCCTATCCTGTTGAGAGATATTACCGTGATGCCAGGGTGACTCGTATCTATGAAGGCACTGCAGAAATCCATAGAATGGTAATTGCCAGGAGTGTATCATCAGAATATAAGTAGAGGTCAGTAAATGAGTTTGAGTATTATAGTTTGTATTAAATCTGTAGCTCTTGAAGCACCTGATGGGCGAGTGAACAGGCGGCTTGACGCAATTGCCCTGAACCCCTTTGATCGCCCGGCCATTGAACTGGCTCTGCAGCTGAGGGATAAATATGGCGGAAAGGTGACAGTCCTTTCAATGGGGCCTGAATCTGCAAGCCTTGGGCTCCATGAGGCCATGGCAATGGGTGCGAACCGGGCTGTGCTGGTCTGCGACCGGGCCCTTGCAGGATCTGACACCCTTGCCACATCTACTGTCCTTGGTTCGGCAATTCAAAAGATTGGAGGATTTGATCTCGTCCTGTTTGGGACACGAACATCTGACAGCGACACTGGCCAGGTTGGCCCTCAAACCGGTGCTTTTCTTGACCTTCCCATGGTTGCCGGGGCTTATTCTGTCAAATACAAAGAACCTTTACTGTCCGTGGAGAACAGAGTAGACCAGTTTGTTGAAAAATATGAGATTACACTTCCGGGTGTGCTTACTGTGCATCCGACAGCAGTACAGCCGAGGGACCCTTCACTTGCAGGGATTAATGCGGCTTTCAGTTCTGATGGCATCGAGGTGATTAAGCTTTCTGACCTGGGAATCCTTGAGGGCAAAGTTGGTGAACCCGGATCACCTACAAAGGTTGTTTCCATGAAACAAATCAAAAAGGACAGAAAGTGCGACTTTATAAAAGGGCCGGTGGAGGAGCAGGCAGACGAGTTGATACGTAGACTCAAGGACACAGGCCTTATTGGATAGACCCTAACCAGGATAATCAGAAAAATATGAAAAAAAATATTAATAATGAAATCTGGGTATACGGTGATCTTAGAAACCGGAGGCTTTTTAATTTCAGCCTGAATGTCCTGGCAAAGGCCAGGGATCTTGCATGGGCAAAATCGGGCAAGGCTGTAATGATTCTTATGGGGGGGCAGAAAAAAGAGCCTATTGAGGCATCATTCTGCCTTTCCCCTCATGAGGAGGTAGACACCTGCCTTTCACATGGAGCAGACCATGTCATCCTCCTGGAGAGTACTGAATTAATCTGTTCAAGAGCAGACATCCGAAGCAGGGCATTGACTGACATGATAAAGGCGCGTTCACCCCGAGCAGTGTTCTTTGCCCTTTCAGATCTTGGCCGTGAGATAGCTGCCCGCTGCGCCCGTATGTGTGATGCAGGCCTAATGGCAGACTGCGCAGAGTTGAGAATCAAAAAGGATGATATCATTGCCGGATGTCCATCATGGGGAGGAGAGATCATGGCGCAACTCACCTATTCGGATCCGTCAATAACCGGATTTGCTACTGTCCAGCCCCATGCGTTCCATGCGGTTGAGGTTAAAGGAGATCCGGGAACCGTAGAAAAAATCCGGATGAAAGGTCTAAAAATGCCTGAAGGGCTAAGGCGGACTTCATTCTCAGAGGAGCCCCTTGACCGACGAAAGCTTGAGGATGCAGATATCGTTGTCGTTGGTGGCGCCGGGCTCGGCAATCTGGACGGTTTTCGAATGGTTAATGAGCTTGCGGCAGCCATAGGAGGCGAGGTTGCCGCAACACGTCCCTCTGTACTTAATCATTGGGCCGATGATGAACGAATGATCGGACAGACCGGAAAGACGGTGCGGCCAGAACTTCTCTTTTCTGTCGGAACCTCAGGGGCTGTGCAATATACTTCTGGCATTGCAGAAGCAAAGAACATTGTGGCAATAAATCGTGATCCTGAGTCTCAGATATTTCAGACAGCAGACATAGGAATAGTTGCAGATGCAAAGAGCTTCCTTCCTATTTTTACTGACCGCGTGAAGCAAATTGTGATGCGTAGGCTGGCGGATGTGCTTTCAGACAACATGAACAATAGAAAAGATACAGGGTTTGGATCAAAAATCAGTGAGCTCAGAAAGGCCCAGTCATGGTCACTTGAGGACCTTGCCCAGCAGACGAGTCAACCTCCCGAATTTATAAAACAGGTGGAGAATGATGAGATTGTACCTCCTGTCAGTTTTTTATTAAGATTGGCTGGTGCCCTTAAATGTGATCCAGGGACCTTTCTCAAGGAAGAAGAAAAAGTGGCTATCAGAGACCAGCGTGCCCAGGCGTTTGTCAAAAGGACCAAGAATTATTTCTATCAGACACTCACTCCAGGAGCTGAGAATGAACATCTGAGGGGTTTTATGATTACAATTGAGCCGAATCAGGACCTGAAACCTGTCGCCTATAAACATGAGGGAGAAGAATTTGTCTATGTGATGGAAGGGGATCTGGAACTTACTCTGGACAACAGGGCTAATCACCTCAAGGTTGGGGAGTGTATGCATTATAATTCTGAGATACCCCATAAGCTTAAAAGCCTCAGCAATGAGACTACAAGGTGTCTTGTTATCCTCTATACCCCTTGATAAGGGGAGAGCGTATAGATTAAAAACCTATTCCGCCCTGGACTGGAGCCCCTTTCCCCAATATACGCAGGTTGACACAGATGTTGTCCCTAGGTTGAGGACAATATCTAATGGTGACAGCTTATATGATCAACACAGTCAATATCTGAATCTGAAATTCTGCCTGAAAGATAATCATTTACTACCTCCTGGAGATCTCCTGAACATCCACGGACGACTTTGATACCTCTGTTTTTCAGGACATTCACAGCCCCTTGTCCCATGTTTCCTGCTAACATCACCTTGACACCCATATCAGCCAAAGTCTTGGCAATATTGGATTTACAGCCACATCCGTCTGGCGCTGCAAGTGTCTGTTCTGATGCGATCACCCTGTTGCTGTCTATTTGAAATATTGCGAAATATTCGCAGTGACCGAAATGGTCATCAATCCGGTTGTTTCTCGAGGGCAAAGCTATCTTCATCATTTTTTTTTACTCCTTTAATAAATTTCCGAACTGTTTATTTGGCCAAAGGCAGCCAATCGTATTGAAAATTAACGTATGTGTCAATCCTGCAAATGGGAGGGCGGGTAACTCTCAAATTTTATCTACTACACACATTTATATAAGGATCTTCTTTTTATGGACCTTTTTTCACAAAAAGGGTAAATTTCATATATGTTCTAATAACCTTCTTTTTTATACGGAGATAGTTGCATTGGCTTTTATTGGTAAAATCATATCTGAGGAGGATTCCTGCCATGAAAAATACCATATTCATCTTAACAATATCTGTTTTCGTAGTATTTTATTTATCAAGTTTCGCGGGGCAACGGAGCAATGAGGCAAGCAAGCCCTTAACCGTAAACAAGGTAGCAGGTACAATTTATGAGGTAAAAGGCGGAGTGTGCAACACCGGCTTTATCATTACTGAAAAAGAGGTGATCGCGATTGATGCTGAGATGACCTCCGCATCGGGAAAAGAGATGATTAACCTGATAAAACAGATTACGGATAAACCCATTAATCATATGATACTTACACACAGTGACGGTGACCATGTGAATGGTCTTCCAGGCTGGCCTGTTGATATTAATATTATCTCCCATGTAAATACGAAAAAGGATATGGAAAGGAATGCCCGGAGAGCCGGATTAACAGAGTACTTGCCTGATCAGGTCTTTATTGACAGGATGATACTTGAGTCAGGAGATAGAAAGATAGAGCTGTTGTATTTTGGACCAGCACATAAAGATGGGGATATTGTTGTATATTTTCCCGAAGAAAAAGTGGCATTTATTGGAGACCTCATATTTTTGGATCGTGAGCCCCTGATCAAAACAGGGAATAATGGTAACTCCTTTGGCATAGTAAATGCCCTGAAATCTATCTTAAAGCTTGATGCTGAAATTTTTGTCCATGGCCATGGGGATATAGTAGGTCGTAAAGAGATAGGGCAATACATCAAAGATATGGAAGAAAGACAGGCAAAGATAAAGGGGCTGATCCAGCAGGGAAAATCTATTGCTGATATAAAAAAGGTTTTATACCCATCTGGTGAGCCCAGACAATCAGGTAAAGGCCGCAGGGTAAGCCTTGTTGAAATTATATATAATGAAATTATGGCACAGTAGAATTTATCAGAATATTACTGATGGCATCTCATTGTCTACAGAAAATGGGAGTAGTAATTTTGCCAGGAGTGGATAAAAAAATGCCTCCCCCTATGTTTGAGAAACTTTGACATTGAAGCACAAAAAAAGGTTCAAGGATTTTCCTTTAAAATAACCAGTTTTGAGCATGAAATTTATATATGAGAGATCTGATTATTCAGGCGTACTCGAAAAAAAAGAGTCGAGGAGGCGTTTTTTTAGATTCAATTATTCTGAGCCGGATGCATCTCCAGATAGCATAACACCCTCTACCAACGTCAGGATTTAGGGAAACAACAGGTTGTCCTATGAAGACCGTAAACTTAATATTTTATTGTTGATGCCGAATTATATGGAGGTTGAAATTGAATAAACTGAAGAATATTAAAAAAGAGCTTGTTTTTTTTGGCCTCTTTGATAAGGCTCAGGAGATCCATGATGAACTTGGGAGTGAGTCAGCTATCTCCTATATAAGATCCAGCTATCGTCTTTTGAGCAAGGTGTACCACCCGGATTTAAACCCGAAAAACAGAGAAAAGGCCAAGCAGCAACAACAGAGACTGAATGATCTGGGTCAGAGGATAAAGGCTGTCAGCGATAATAAAATTATCAGCCTTTTACGAAAAGACATTAAAGAGAAAAAGGTCCCCATTCAAGGGAAAATAAGGGTGCTTGTTGTGGAAGATGAATTCGGCCTTCAGGAGATATTGAGAGATATCTTTGTCATGGAAGGATACAATGTACGAATAGCCACTGACGGGGAGGAAGGATACAAGGCATATTTAAAATTTAAACCAGATCTTATTGTTACTGATATTGTTATGCCCAAAATGACTGGTCTGGAGCTTATACAAAAGATACGTCTGGTAAATCCGGAGATAAAGGTCATATATGTCAGTGGATTTTTTGGAGTTAGGGGGATTAAAGGGGATATAAACGAAGAGATTCAACGTTATGATTATCCCTATCTTGCCAAACCCTTCAGGATAAGTCACATGCTTCAGCTGGTAGATGAGTATCTTAATAAGGAAGAATTCTCATTTAAGCAGACTCAATCACAATGGACAAAATCA
>JAFDJA010000223.1 GCA_019307745.1 Deltaproteobacteria bacterium
GGCCTCACCGAATACCATATGGTTGGTAGGCTTCCCTCTTCTTAATTCATCATCATCCATAGAAGGTAGATCATCATGGATGAGGGAATAGGTGTGAATCAGTTCAAGACCACAGGCAACAGACAGAACCCTTTCGGGATCTCCGCCAACCGCCTCTGCCCCTGCCATACATAATATGGGTCTCAGCCTCTTCCCGCTTGCAAACAGGCTGTAATTCATTGCCCTGGCCAATTCCGCGCCAGGCCCTTCAACAACAGGGAAATAATCCTTCAAGGTCTCTTCAACAACTGCCCTTTTCTCATCCAGATAACACATAAGGTCCATAATCAGATTTCTTCACTTTCCTCAATGTCAAAAGGCTGATGTGCAAATTTGCCATCACTGTCTTTAATCAGCTTAGTGACCTTCTGCTCAGCCTCTTCAAGCTTCTCCGAACAAAAATTGGCAAACTTCATCCCGTCTTCAAACGCTTTAAGGGACTTTTCCAGAGAAAGATCACCGTTCTCAAGTTCTTGCACAATGTTTTCCAACCTTTTCATGGCATCTTCAAAATTTTTCTGGGCCATTATCTTTCAAGCTCCTTACTTAAATCCACCAGCATTAATGGATCAATACGTGCATTCTTGATCCTCATACCCCAGTGTAGATGAGGACCGGTAGCCCGGCCTGTGGAACCAACAAGACCGATGACCTGGCCTCTGCTTATATTGTCATCCTTCTTAACATGTATTGCATCAAGATGGAAGTACATGCTGAAAACCTCTCCACCATGATCTACCATTATACTGTTTCCGGTAAAATAGTGGTCAGCCGTCAGGACCACCACACCATGATTTGCAGCCTTAACCGGTGTTCCGCTTGCTCCTCTGAGATCTACTCCTGTATGAGGGGATCTGAGTTGGCCATTGATAAAACTCTTTCGACCGAATGACCCTACTATCTCCCCTTGAACAGGTATTTGAAAAGGTAGTGTCCACTGGGGCATTAAGACTGGGGCCTCCCATAACGCGCTCACAACAGCCATCTCTTTTTGAACCCTCTTCCAGGTCTCATCATCAAGATCAACCTGTTTATCAGGAAGCGTCAGCCTCCTCTCCCCATATTCCTTTGCAATTACCTCAATATCAAAAATTCTTTCATAATCGCCAGATGGTGCTTTTACTGTCAGTTGATACATACCCGGCTCATCCGTCAAATCAGTAGAAATAAAGCCCTGAAAGAATCTCCCGTCAGATGACTTGTTAAGATAGACCTTCCCATCCAGCCAGTCAACATCTGGGGGGACATCTCCATCATTGCGGGTCGAAATAAGACATATTCCGCCCTGCGGTATCACTTCAGAGGAAATGGATATGTCCGATAGGGACTGAGCATAGGCATCAAAGTTAATTAAAGTATTAGTAGCAACCGTAAAGAAAATAAAAAATATCCACCTCATCTTCAAAAACAAGCCTCCTTGCAACAATTACGGATGTGAAAAAGCGAAGTATCTCCAAAGTAATTTTTATAGCCTTTGAGGTCGGAACACCTCTTTTTTTCCAGGTTCTTTTTCTCAATCAATGATCTTATCGACCCTGCAGTCCAGCTTTCCATCAGCCAGTATGATATTCACACTGTCACCTGCCCTGACTCGTGAAACACCTTTCAGAATTTCCATTTCCGGCAACCTTCTTGTGATACTGTACCCCCTCTTTAAAACAGAAAGAGGATTCAGGTCATTGAGCCTCTCTTTCAGAAGAGATAGCTTCATCTGCCTGTCCTCTAACCTCCTTATAACAAAAAGGGTTAGAAGGTTCTCCTGGTATGAAAGATTCTTTCTTAAATTGGATATGGTATTTGCAGGAGAATGAAGTTTAAGGGAACGGACCTCTGTCATAAAACTCTTCTTTTGATCCTGAACAGCCAGTTTTATCAGTCTGATAAGACGGTTGTTATATTCATCAAGACGTAACCATGAATCAGCAAGCCTTTTCTTTGGATCACCAAGACCTTTAGACATAACAAAAAGTGCTTGTCTGAGTTTATTCAGATAGGCCCTGAATCCCTGCTGAAGACGCCACCGCATATCACAGAGATATCTTGTTAAAAACTCTTTCTCAACAACAAGGAGTTCTGCAGCCGCAGAAGGGGTGGGTGCCCTTAAATCAGCAGCCAGATCAGAGATCGTAACATCTATCTCATGCCCCACCGCAGAGACAACAGGAATCACAGAATCCCTTATTGCATATGCCAAACCTTCGCTGTTAAAAGCCCACAGATCCTCAATAGAGCCGCCACCTCGCATGAGGACTATCACGTCAGCATCTGATTCACTGTTTACTATATTCAGGGCCTGTATAATTTCAGCAGGGGCCTCATCCCCCTGGACCTTGACCGGGATCACAGTAATCTCGATATTTGCGAACCTGCGCTGAATAACATTCAAAAAGTCCTGTATCGCCGCACCGGTGGGAGATGTAATAACTGCAACCTTTTGCGGAAGGTAGGGCAGAGCTCTTTTTTTTTCTTTGTCAAAAACACCCTGCGACGCGAGTCTCTGCTTAAGCTGCTCAAATGCGAGGGCCAAGGCACCTATTCCCAAGGGTTCAATATAATCAAGGATGACTTGATATTCCCCCCTGAGTTTATAGACACTGATCCTTCCCTGAACAATCGCTTTCATACCGTCTTCCGGTACAAATTTGAGATATCTGGCCTGAGGACGAAACATTACGGCCTTTATCTGCGCGTTTTCATCCTTGAGCACCATGTAATAGTGTCCAGAAGAGGGAGATCGAAAATTTGAGACCTCCCCTTCTACCCAGACAAAATCGAACTGGTTTTCAAGCAGATCGGATATCTGTGCTGTCAGGTCACTGACAGTAAATACATTATTTTCCCTATTCTTATCCATTAACCGGTTCCAACCTCTTATATTACAGGATACCTGACCGGATATTATTAGAATATTGCGTTGTATTAGACAAGCCCTTTTCCAATTATATTGCAGAATCATATCATTGACACTGACATGACTTTCCAATATCCTCGTGGATATCAAATTCTGAACAACGTGGAGATAGAATGACAGTCACAATATTCACACAAAATGACTTAGAACAGATCAGTGAAAGAAATACAACCCCGGAAAAGATATTGGACCAGATTGAGACGTTCAAAAAAGGATTCCGCTTTTCTAACCTTGTAAGGCCATGCACAAGGGGTAATGGAATCACAGTACTGAAAGAAAAAGAGCTTATCCCTCTATCTAAAATCTGTTCACAGGCAGCGTCAGAGGGCAGGATCATGAAATTCGTACCTGCCTCAGGTGCGGCAAGCCGTATGTTTAAACTGCTACTTTCATTTAACAGTGAATATGAAAAAAATGCTACTGAGGCAGAGAAGAGCCCTGATCATACGGAATTCTTAAGATTCCTAAGGGAAATCAAGAATTTCGCATTCTACGCAGATCTAAAATCAGTCATGTCAACAAATGGGCAGACCCCTGAAAGACTTGTAGACGAAGGGCAATATAGAGAGATCCTTGATTATATTCTTACGCCCAAAGGGCTTAATCTTTCCAGTCTTCCCAAAGGACTCATCCCTTTTC
>JAFDJA010000224.1 GCA_019307745.1 Deltaproteobacteria bacterium
TTATACGTTATTTATAAGAAAGTTCCGCCATGGCAGGATTCCCTTAATGCGACATCTCTTTATCATTAGCGGGATCGTCTTGTGGATTTGGGTCCGCCAGCGGCACACTGGATCACTCGATTGGCACCAACTCTTATTCATCGGCATCTTTTGACTCACCCATTTTTATCTTCTGAAAAAGCTTCTCCATCTGGTTTCCCATTTCCAAAGCCGGGTCATGCTCAAAAACAATATCAGGCATGTACCTTAAATTAATACGTACCCCTATCTCTCGTTTAATATAACCCATAGCGCTATCCAATCCGGATTGAGCCCTGATAATGTCTTCTTTATCTCCTATGACACTATAGTATACTCGACCATGTTTGAGGTCGTCACTGAGATGGATACCGGTAAGCGTTACTCCCTGAACCCTGGGATCTCGCACTTTTTGCGATAATAAAAAAGCGATCTCTTTAAAGATCTGGTCGCCGACTCTAACTGCTCTCTTACCAGCTAACATGTCTATCCTCACTGTTTAGTCAGTGGGCTCAGATTCTGACTATGGGACGTCATTTCGCCGTAAGGCCTGTTGCAGGCGTACATCCCTGTTCACTAAATATTTAAAATTTCTATTTTTGAATCAACGATCTCAGCCAGATACAGAGAATCAATGAAAGAAAGCACATTAGTCAACGAGGAATCCACATGACGTCTATCATTTCCAACAGTGCTGACACCCAATTCGATTTTTTGCCATTTATCATTTGAGCCGGTTTCAGCAATAGCAACATTAAATCTGTGCTTGACTTTACCCACCATGCTTTTTACGACTTTTCTCTTTCCCTTAAGAGAACGATTATCATGCAAGTGGAGTTCTATTTTCATGATACCGACAACCATTTCTTACAACTCTGCTTGGACCTCTTCTAGCTGATAGACCTCAAACACATCTCCCGGCTTTATGTCATGATAATTTTCCAGTCCAATACCACATTCATATCCTGATTGGACTTCTTTCACATCATCCTTAAAACGTCTAAGTGAGGCCATCTTTCCGTCAAAGACGACTACTTCATCTCTAAGGAGGCGTACCTGGGCATTCCTCTCAATAAAACCATCAGTTACATAACAACCGGCAACTGCACCAATCTTGGGAACAGAAAATATCTCTTTAATGTCCGCCCGCCCAATAACCTTCTCTTTGAAGGTCGGATCAAGGAGTCCGGTCATGGCCAACCGGATATCTTCCATGGCATTATAGATGACATCGTAGTATCTGATGTCCACCTTTTCCTTTTCGGCAATCTGGATTACTCTTGGATTCGCACGCACGTTAAAACCGATCACAATTGCGCTCGATGCAGAAGCAAGCATAACATCCGTTTCGGTTATAGCCCCTGTTGAGGAATGGATCATTCTGAGCTTAACAGCTTCCGTGCTCAACTTGATCAAGGACTCGGAAAGGGCTTCAAGAGAACCCCGAACATCTGTCTTAAGAACAATGTTAAGTTCCTTGATCTCTCCCTCTTTTATCTTTTCATAAAGGTCATCCAGACTGACAATTCCGCGTCTGGCTACTTCCTTTTCTTTCATCTTGGCCTGGCGATGCTCAACAAGCTGTCTTGCGCTCTTGTCATCCTTGACAACAATGAACTCATCGCCTGCCATTGGGACTCCGGAGATCCCATAGATCTCTACCGGAACAGAAGGTCCGGCAGATTGAATCTTCATTCCGCGATTATTGAGCATAGCCCTGACCCTGCCATATGTTTCTCCACAAATAAAATAATCGCTCTTCTTGAGGGTCCCGCTCTTAATAAGGACGGTCGCTACAGAGCCCTTACTCTTATCCAGTTTTGCCTCAATAATTGTGCCCCTTGCACTCTTATTCGGACTCGCTTTTAATTCAAGCATCTCAGCTTGGAGAAGGATCGATTCCATCAACTCATTGATTCCATCGCCTGTTTTTGCGGAAATCTTACCGAATATAGTATCTCCACCCCATTCTTCGGGCGCCAACTCAAGTTCGGCCAATTCTCTAGTAACCTTCTCCGGATTGGCTTCGGGCTTATCAATTTTATTAATGGCTACAATAATAGGGATATTGGCAGCACGGGCATGATTAATGGCCTCTTTTGTCTGAGGCATAACCCCATCGTCTGCAGCAACCACCAGAATAATAATATCGGTAACCCTTGCCCCCCTTGCCCTCATGGCAGTAAATGCCTCATGACCCGGCGTATCGAGAAAGGCAATGTCCCCGCCCTTTCCTTTCACATAATAGGCCCCGATATGTTGTGTGATACCGCCTGATTCACGTCCGATAATGTTGGATTCTCTTATATAATCAAGCAGGGATGTCTTCCCATGATCCACATGCCCCATGATAGTCACAACCGGTGGTCTTGGTTTCAGGTCTTCAGGTCTATCCTCAACCTCTTCAATAATACTCTCCGCCTCAAGGAGGTCCAACTCAAGCTCATATCCAAAATCATCTGCCACAACAGAAGCTGTCTCAAAATCAATCGCTTGATTGATATTAGCCCTGATGCCCAGTCCCATCAATTTTTTGATAAGCTCGACAGATTTTACGCTCATAGCCTTGGCAAGTTCTGCCACAGTTACTTCTTCCTGGACCTTAATCCTTCTTTTTAAGGCCTTGGGTACGGTTATCTCTGTCTGTTTTATATCTTTAGCAGCTTCCCTGGACTTTTTGCCCGCTTTCCTATCTTTCACCCTAGGCTTCCGGCCGGCATAAAGATCCGCCCTCTCAAACTCTTCTACCTTGCGATAGCGAACACGGCCTTTTGATTCAACATCCTTTTTCTCGGTCTTCTTTTTATCTTTCTTTTTCCTGGACGGTTTCCCTTTTTTCTCCTCTTTCGGGACAACATCTGATACTTCAGCAGGTGATGCTTCAGGAACAGATTTTTTAACAGGGGTTTTCGCCTTTTTCTTTTTTGCTATTACCTCTTTTAAAGGCCCTTCCTCCGGCCGCTTGATTATCTTAGCCGGTTTATCCTTTTTCTTTCTTTTTATCTTTTTTGGTTTTTTCTTGGGCTCGGGCTTAGCCGAAGGCTTTTCAGCCTTAGTCTTCTTTGTGACATCTTTCTCTTTAGGTGGCGGCTTCTCTTCTTTTAGAGGGGGTTTTTCTTCAACTTTAACTTCTTCTTTTTTATCCTCTTTTTTTGCCTTTAGAGGAACAGGCTCTTCCTTCTCCTCTTCTTGCTCCTTCTCCGGCTTTTCTGCCTCAACCTTGATCGTCTTTTTTCGCCGGCGAATAACAGTGGGTTTTATCCTTTTTTCTTCAATTACTTCTGACGTTACACCGGTGACTATCTCTTTGGCCCTACTGACTGTATCCTCATCCAAGGTACTCATATGGTTCTTAATATCCATTCCATTGGCCTGTAGCTTTTCAACCAGCTCTTTGCTATCCATACTAAGTTCTTTGGCCAACTCGAAGACCCTGACTTTAGCCATTAAATCCCCCAAAATTCACTACGCTCTGAATTATCCTGAAAATTTCCATTATACCACTTCGATTTGTTTTCCAATGTCTATGACATGATTGGCAGTGTATCACTCTGTAGCAAAGACCCAGT
>JAFDJA010000114.1 GCA_019307745.1 Deltaproteobacteria bacterium
GGAAAGTGCAGGGGCTGCTGGATGCAGGCTGATAAATGAGATCCCAGTGCAGGGCGCTGGAGGAAAGAAGGTGGCATTCCTGCATCCAAAGTCAAGCCTGGGTGTGCTCACAGAGTTTTGCGAAAAAGAATAGATATAGCAGGCTCCTCAATAAGGAGCTTTTTTTGTGTGGTTCATTAGTTCTAAAAAAAATGAATTCGCCATCTTTATTTGGTGATGGCTGAGTAAAAAGCATGTGTATATACCTTGGAGGAATGAAGTGCTAGAATAATGGGGAGATTATCAAAAGTATCACCCCAATACTCCAATACTCCATTACAACAGGATTATTAAAATTCCTGATATCCGGGAAAATATGATTTTAATTTGATCTCCAATTCAGAGGATATAATACGTTATGCAAGATAAACTGAAGCAGGTAAAGAAATTTCGCAGAGAAGCGGTTCTTGGCGGAGGGCAGGTCAGGATTGACAAGCTGCACGCAAGAGGCAGTCTTACTGCCAGAGAAAGGCTGAAGATGTTTCTGGACAAGGGGAGTTTTGAAGAGTTTGACATGTTCAAGACCCACAGGTGCCGTCAATTTGGCATGGAAGAAAAGGAGATCCTGGGGGATGGCGTGGTCACCGGATATGGCACTGTAAACGGTAGGTTTGTATATGTATTTTCCCAGGATTCAACTGTGTTTGGCGGGTCCCTTTCTGAGACCTTTGCTGAAAAGGTATGCAAAGTAATGGACCTTGCCATTAAAAACGGTGCCCCTGTAATCGGGTTTAATGATTCTGGAGGAGCAAGGATTCAGGAGGGCATAGAGAGCCTTGCGGGTTATACAGATATATTTCTCCGAAATGTTATGAGCTCTGGCGTTATCCCCCAGATCTCTGTTATCTTCGGATTCTGTGCGGGCGGAGCTGTGTATTCTCCTGCGCTTACAGATTTTACTGTTATGGTAAAAGATAAGAGCTGCATGTTCCTTACAGGCCCAAAGGTGGTAAAAGCGGTGACTCACGAGGATGTGACAACTGAGAATCTTGGAGGCGCGTCTGTGCATACAGCTAAGAGTGGCGTTGCTCATTATGGGGCTGAATCAGATGAGGACGCCATTAATTATGTGAAAGAGCTGCTCTCATATTTGCCTTCTAATAATAATGAGAAATTTGAAATAATTAAATCAGATGATCCACCTGAGAGAGCGGACAATAAATTGAATAGTATCATTCCTGAGAGTTCAACAAGGGTCTATGACATGAAGGAGGTCATAAAACATACAGTTGACTATGGAAGGTTCCTTGAAATTCATGAGAAATTCGCGCCAAATCTTATTGTGGGGTTTGCCAGATATGGTGGGCGGTCAGTCGGGATTGTAGCGAATCAGCCCAGGTTTCTTGCCGGGGTGCTGGACAATAATTCCTCTGTAAAGGGGGCCCGTTTTGTAAGGTTTTGCGACTGTTTTAATATTCCTGTTGTGACATTTGTTGATGTTCCAGGCTTTCTTCCTGGTACGGTTCAGGAATATAATGGAATAATTAAAAATGGAGCAAAAATTTTGTATGCTTTTGCAGAAGCAACTATACCCAAAGTAACAGTGATAACAAGAAAGGCATATGGAGGTGCATATTGTGTTATGTCTTCGAAACATTTAAGGGGTGACGTCAATTATGCCTGGAATTCAGCTGAGATTGCAGTTATGGGGGCGCAGGGTGCTGTTGAGATACTTTATGCAAAAGAATCTAAAAATGCCAAGGATCCCAAGGGCTTTCTGTCTGAAAAGGCAAAGGAGTACTCTGAACTTTTTGCAAATCCGTATATTGCTGCCAAGAGGGGGTATATTGATGATATTATTGAACCGGCAATGACCCGATTCAGGATTGTCAGAGCCCTTCAACTGCTTGAAAATAAACAGGATTCAAATCCCAAGAAAAAGCATGGGAATATACCTCTCTAGGTCCTGTTCTGATACTTTGGATTTTTTATTTTAAGCCGTTTAGCTATTTTTCATCATACACCTCCTTTGTATTTTTTGACCATTAGAATGGCAGATTCTAATGAGTTTAGTTGCTTCGGCTACATAAGTGCCCTTTTATGAAAGAAAAGTTTGATTATTTAAGTTGACAAATCCATTGGTTTTGTTAATTTAGGGGCCTTTTGGCGGTGTAGCTCAGTTGGTCAGAGCATACGGCTCATATCCGTAGAGTCACTGGTTCAAATCCAGTCACCGCCACCATTTTAATGATTATTTTCCGGTATTGACATTTTCCTGATAGGGTTTATCTTTGATCAATAAATTCTACTAACCGAGCTTGTAAATGACAGTTAGGTTTTTTGAAGATAACAGAATCAGAACAGTTAGCAATGCCCTAGATATTGCTGAGGACAAGACTGGAGATTACTATAAATTTTCAAATAGGCAGTGGAAGAAACACAGTTATGATGTAAAAACGCAATTATCCTTAGAGGACAATGAAATTACATCTTATGCTTTTGCACTGTTGAATAAGTGCGCACTTAACCTTGATAATACAGACTTAAAAACTAAAACCCGTGACTTTTATTTTATCTGTCTCCAGGATGATCAGATATTAAAGGCCATGAAAAGAGACAGCAGTCTTAAACTCTTGCCCCTTCTTGTCTATATCCTCACTCATGAGTTGGTCCATATTGTCCGGTTCTGTAATTTTTCCCAGCGTTTTGAGATTTCTGGAGAGGACAGGGAGGATGAGGAAAAATTAGTTCATTCAACCACTTATGACATTTTGAAGGATGTCTCTATTTTACATATGGATTACATATTAGAAGCATATCGAGATCACAGGATCTGTGATCTGGCAGTTTCATAATCGATTTACGGTAAGGTGATTAACATGCCATTTTATGAATATCAATGTACTGAATGCGGAAAACTGACTGAGATCCTCCAGAAGATGTCTGATCCTCCGGTCTCCAGCTGTGGTTCATGCGCAGGGAAGATGAAAAAGCTTATATCTCAAAGCACCTTTCATTTAAAGGGTTCTGGTTGGTATGTGACTGATTATGCAGATAATAGCAGCAGTAGTAATGCCAAAAGTACCAATACTTCAGATGATAGCAGCAAAAAAGACACAAAAAAAAGCGTGGAAAAATCCAAAAAGGTTTCTGAAACTCCTAAAAAAGAGGCATCTTCTTTCACAAAAAAAGGGGAGGCCAAAAAATAAGGTATGTCAGATACCTTTTCAGGCTTTAACCAGCAATTTATAACCTTTTTACATTAAAGACCAATGAAATCATTTGATAATGACAAAGTACATAATAAGCTGATAAACAGGCTTGACAGGCAGGAAAAACAGCAGGCATTTCAGCAAGATAGATTTTTTAAATTTAAGCTCACCGAGATTCATGCGGGTCTTTCCCAGGCCCTTATAATGGAAAAGATTATTGAAACTGACAATGCCGCTGCAGTATCTGATTCCCTTTTAAAGGGTTTGAAACAGATGCTTAAGACAAATGAATTTGATTTCAAGTATTTCATTGCCCCAATACGCCAGTTAGTACCACGACCCAATATTTTTTCCCTTTATATCACACAATATATATTGGAAATCATTATGAATGATCCTCATGTGATTGATATATATGGAGCTGATGAAGATATATATAAAGTAGTGAATAGGGTCATCTCAAATATTAATATGAAATTTGAAAAAACTGAAGAGAAGATTGTGGACCAGCTTTCCAGAAACAAATCTCTTGTTCCAGGATCAAGGGACTATGATATTGCCCTTGATCAACTTTTTAGAAAGGCCATGGGAGAACCTCAGGGGAATAATCCACAGCATTAATGATTTTACTTTTATCTTGCCCTTTTGTCTTAGCGAGGAATAGAAAGCCTTGTGTTTAAAGGACAGTTGGGATAATTTTATTCCAGATATATTGCCGATATGGTGAGGATCAAAATCATGCATTCGGGAAACGCTTTGTAGGAGTTGGCGGGAGGATAGTTTTGCGATAAAAAAGGTTTTATTCAACTTTGGCGAGATTAGCCGCAGCAGGCAAAAGGTGTAAGATTTAATTATTATATTTGTAATTTCTTAAAATCTTAAAATCAGTTATGGATAGTGTATAGTTTTTTATTGACCGGACCTCGCATCAGCGTAAGTCCGGTTAATTTTATGGGGATAAGGGGGAGTTTTATGACAACAAGGTTGGCTTTTCTGTTTCCCGGACAGGGATCTCAAGCCGTTGGCATGGGCAATGATATTTTAAAAGAGTTTCCTGAGACCAGGGAAATATTTGAACATGTGGATGATATCTGTAATAAGCCTATTTCAAGGCTCTGCTTTGAAGGGCCAATAGAGGACTTGACACTAACCATTAATCTTCAGCCAGCTATTACGGCTGTGAACCTGGCATGTCTTGCAGTATTAACTAAAGCTGGTGTTAAGATATCTGTTTCCGCGGGCCATAGCCTGGGAGAATACGGAGCAATGGTGGCCTCCGGTGTTGTGACTCCATATGACGCATTGAGACTTGTAAATATGCGCGGAGATCTTATGCACAGAGAGGCCTTGGCTCATCCTGGTGTTATGGTTGCAGTCCTTGGAAAAGGTATTGATGAGGTGTCTAAAGTTGTGGAAGTGGCAAAGAAAAAGGGCGTTATATCAGTGGCCAATCACAACACTGAAGAGCAGATCGTAATTACAGGGGAGGCAGCATCTTTGCAATATGCGACTGATCTGTTGAATGAGCAGGGTGGAGCAAAGGTCATTCCTCTTCCAGTTAGCGGAGCATGGCACAGTGACCTTATGAAAAATGCAGTTGATGATTTTCGTCACTTTATGGAAGGTATTAAATTTTCAAGACCCAAATCCACCATGTTGTTCAATGCTACTGCAGATACAGAGGAGAGCCCGGAAAAAATCAAGGACATCATGGCACTGCAGCTTACAAGTCCCGTAAGATGGTATGATATTGTTATAAAGATGATTGATGATGGGATTGATACATTCGTTGAGGTAGGGCCCAAGAGGGTGTTGTCTGGACTTGTCAAAAAGATCATGCCTAAGGGGAGTGATCTAAAAATATATAGCGCAGGCAATGTTAAAGGCCTTATGAAACTTCTTGAAGCTGTTAAGTAGTTTCTATATTAGTATCATATTTATTTGTAAATGGATTTAAGCAGCCTATTGTTTGAATAGGTATTGTCCGGAACCGAGGATTAGTGTGACCAGAGGTCTTGTTGGTCTATGTTGTCTTAATGGTTGATTCTCTGTTTAGCAGATATTTTTTTATCTCAACCCCTTCTCTAAATCCTCCTAAACCGTTCGCTGCCACTACCCTGTGGCATGGAAATATTAGAGGCAAAGGATTTCTGCTCATGGCCATACCAATAGCCCTTGCACCTTTGGGTTGTCCTGCCGTTTTTGCTATCTCCCCATAGGTCATTGTCTGGCCAAATGGTATCCTGGAGATCATGTTCCATGCACTCATTTGAAAAGGCGTACCCTTGATATCAAGGGGCAGATCATCAGGAACTCTTTCACCTGTGAGAGAAGCTTTTAGGGCGTTTATTAGAGGCAGGTTTGCAATTCTGTCTTTTTTGATCCGGATTCCAGAAAAGATATCCTGGAAGTATTTTATGATATTCGTACTGCTTTCCAGGTTGATTTTGATCCTAACCGCACCTTTTTTAGATGAAGCCATATAGATATTCAGTCTGTCAGATTTGATTTCCCAGCAATAGATTGTTTGTGTTTTCGTCCCTGCCATGTGTCCCTCTCTTCTAGACGTTTTTTGATCATGTTCAACGTATCAGTCTTTTCTAATGCCCAGTTCGGTGCAACCAATTCACTTCGATCTGGATCACCTGTCAACCTCTGTATTATATAGTTAGGAGGTAAGAGTTCCAGGCAATCCACAGCAATATTCACATACTCCTCCCTGGAAAAAATGCTATATTTATTGTTTTTATACATGCCAGCAAGGGCAGTATTCTTTGTAATATAGGGAGAGTGGATCTTGAGCCCTTTTATGGGAAGTTTTGCAAGGAAACGAGCAGTATCAAGCATCATTTCTCGGTTCTCCCCTGGAAGTCCCAGAATTATGTGAGCACATATATTTATGTTGTATTTGCTTGTAATTTGAACCGCCTTTTCAAAACATGCAGAATTATGTCCCCTTTTTATGAGTTTGAGTGTGGAATCATGCGCAGATTGAAGACCAAACTCAATCCATACATTAAATTTGTTCTGATATGAGCTGATCAGCTCAAGAATTTCTTCATCTATGCAGTCAGGCCTGGTCCCAATAGATAAACCAACTACTCCGTCATACTGAAGCGCCTGATCATATAATTCCTTAAGTTTTTGAACAGGTGCATGAGTATTGGTAAAGGCCTGAAAATATGCAATGAATTTTTTTGCCTTATATCTCCTTTGTGCAAATTTTTCACCCTCATCCATCTGTTCATCAATAGGCCTGTTATTGATTGCCATGGCCCCGGTCCCTGATCCCTTGTTGTTGCAGTATATACATCCGGTGTGGGAGATTGTCCCATCTCTGTTAGGACAACTAAAACCAGCATCTAGGGGTATCTTCTGGACACGCTCTCCAAATATCTCTTTCAGATAGCTGTTATAGTCACGATATCTCTGCAAGTGAGTAGTCTCCTTGTTGGTTTCAATCTTAAACTGGTAAAGGTTCAGTGCTTTGAAAATATGGTTGTTGGTCTGTGGATAATGGTGAATAAAAGATTCTCCATTGTTTTTTATACCTCTTTAATAAACCTGACGCCCTTATAAAAAATTATGATTGTGTGAAATGAATTTAGGTGAAGTCAAGGTGTATTGGGCTCTGTATGTAAAATTTATGTCTCCAACAATAGTATTTTCTATAGTTGATAATTAGCTTAATATCAAAGAGATTATTTTAACAATGATATTTATTAAAACTGCTCAATTTGTGGCCATGGAAGGAAAAGGGTTTATTATCCCCCCCCCCCCTCATTTGTATCCTGACTCCTGGGATGGATTCAGATATATTAATCTCTATTGAGTAATGACCGATTACCATATCTGCATATGACACCTGATAGGAACATTTGACTCGCTACCCTTTTTTCTGGTATTTAATATTATCTGATGACCATACTTGGAAATCAAAAACACTGAAATAGAAAAGGGAATAAATCTGACCATGAAGATATTTCAAATCTTGCTACGCTATGCCCTGTTGTGGTTAATTCTGCTGACCCTATACTTTCCTATGCCTTCCAGAGCCGCCTATCCCGTGCTTCACGACTATATCATAACCTATAACCAGAAGGATCTGGAACAGAGCCTCAATGATGATACGTACCAGGGAGAGGTAGGTATCCTGAGGATAAGGCCTGATATCGCAGGTGACCTTGGGATGAAGATCTTTATGGATCAGGACTATTTGGATTCCAGGATTTTGTTTAAAAAGTCAGAGGCTGCCCTTAAAAAGGTGGAGGCCCTTCTGAAATCAGAGGATAAAGAGCTTTCATCCGAATATTATACCAAGAATATATTAGAATCCTATCTTATTTATAAGAATAATTTGGAGCTAATAAGGACTAAACTGGCAGTATATCGAACTAAAATTGCCCCGGAAAATGATGAAAGGATGAATGATGTTGTCAGTACAAATCTGATGGCCCGTCTGCTTGAAGAGAGTTTTAAAAGGCAGGACTACAGATTGAGGGATGCATTGGGTGATTTTTATAATGTATGCCATGGAGTGATTGATGCTGTTTTTCCTGTAACAAAGGAGAACGTCAAATTTGTCAATCACGTATATAATGGTTTTATACAACACTCATCAAGGGAGATCATGAAAACCTTTAATCTCGACCATGATGTGGGTTACAAGGTTGATTTTAAGACCTCTAATTGGAAGAGAGTGGCGGAAAATGAGATGCCTAAGTTGGCATCCAACTTGGAGATCGTATTTAAAAGGCTCGAAGGTAAGATTTACAATGTTGACCCTCTTCTTTTTATTGCCCTGTTGAAAAAGGAGTCCAGCTTTAATCCCAAAGCAGTATCTAGTGTGGGGGCAGCCGGTTTAGCACAATTTATGCCCAAAACAGCTCAAGGTATGGGCATGAAGAATATATATATGCCAGATTATTTTAATGAGGCGGGATCTTTTTTAGCCCGTGAACGCAGAGTCAGGAGGGAGGCGTTTGCCATTCTTGAACAGATAGATGAGGAAAATGGCCTTGAGAATTCCGCAAGAGCCCGGGAAAAGATGCAAATTGCCCTGGCCTTGAGAAAGGAAGGGATTAACCTTTTTTCCAGATACAAGAAAGAACTCCAAGGAGACTATAGCGATGATCGGCTTCAGCCTGATCTGTCAATAGAATATGGAATCAAATACTTTTCCAGCCTCATGAAGAGTCAAAAGGGGGACATAAGTCTTGCTCTGGCATCATACAATGCCGGTCAGAGTCGTGTACGTGACTATAAGGGTATTCCACCTTACGAAGAGACAGTTGGCTACAGAAATAAAGTCCTTATGTTTTACCGGGAGTATATTGCCATGCTTAAAGCCGAATAGTGGTTTTTGTCAGTATTAATTCTGTGGGGCATGTCCTTAAGAACTTTTCTGATTTTTAGACATATGATGGACCTCTTCTATCCATGTCAGCCAAATTTTTTTTCTGTTTTGGAATTTAAAAAGGATCCTGTCGAGATTTTTTGAGAGCTGAAAATCATTAATAGTCCTCTGAGAAAAAGCAAGAAGTTCGCGTTCAATCTCTTCCCAGTTAGGTACTGTAGGCGCCTCTCCCTTATAATATTCATAGAATTTAAAGTGCATCCCTTCGATATTTTTTTCTAATTTTTCTAATTTTTCCCTAATTTTTTGATTGATATCCGAAATAAGCATGGTTGCAATTCCCCGTTATTGAAACGTATTTTTGCTGGTTAGGATAACAACTATTCATGAATTTTTAGCATATGATATACACATAATTATTTTATCAGTTTTGAACCATCAAACCAAGAGTTATTTTGTCTGATATTCTTGACAATAGGTCTCAGATAGGAAATATTACGGTGACAGAAAAAAAATAACCTCATCAATTGCTCTACTTTTGGGTTGATTAAGCTAAGCTTCTTATGCCTAATTATTTTAATGCTCCTTATTATAGCCGCTGCGGGATTGAGGAATGGCATATCTTAGACCTGGTATAATTCAAGCCTGGTTCCAGTGGCCAATCAATTGATATATTTCAGAGGGATTGTAATATTTTAAAAAGTAAATGTTTTTTAATGAGGAGAGAATAATGTTCGAAAATATCATGTTGTATTCTGATTTTAAGGAGTTGAATCTCATCAAACGGGGCAAGGTTAGGGATGTCTATGAGGTTGATGATATGCTTTTAATTGTAGTAAGTGACAGGATGTCAGCCTTTGATGTAGTAATGGATGATCCAGTCCCAGATAAGGGAAAGGTCCTGACTGGGATTTCAAACTTTTGGTTTGAGAAACTGGAATCCGTGGTTGAAAACCATATTATATCGACAAATCCTGATGAATATCCAGATGTATGCAGACAGTACCGGGAGAGTCTTGAAGGTCGCAGCATGCTAGTGAAGAAGGCAAATCCCTTGCCCGTTGAATGTATCGTCCGAGGTTATCTCTCAGGTTCTGGGTGGATTGAATATCAGTCAAGAGGGAGTGTGTGCAATATTCAGCTTCCCAAAGAATTAAAGGAGTCAGACCAACTTCCAGATCCTATATTTACCCCTTCCACAAAGGCGGAAGAGGGTGATCATGATGAGAATATTTCTTTTGATAGAGCCTCAGATATTCTTGGTAAGGATATGGCGGAAAAGGTAAGAGACCTTAGCATCAAGATATATGGTTTTGGCCAGGAGCTTGCCGCTAAAAAAGGTATTATTATAGCTGACACTAAATTTGAGTTCGGTATGGTGGG
>JAFDJA010000020.1 GCA_019307745.1 Deltaproteobacteria bacterium
AATTCGCAAAAGAACACCGTGTCATTCCAATCTATCAGATGGGGGATATAGTCACTATCGCTACAGCAGATCCCACCAATCAGTATATCATCAAAAAGGTGGAGAAGCTAATGGGTAGCCCGGTCAGTCCGGTCTTTGCCCTGCCTAAAGCGATTGAAGACGCCATAGAGATACAGCACCAAACCACCAGTGCATTGTCTGGCTTTATAGCTAAGATAGCTGAGGATGCTTCACTTAAAGGAACCACTCAAATAACCTCAGAGCAATTAAAAGAGTTGGCTGAAGATCAATCCGTCGTGGAATTTTGCCGAGGGGTCATTATCCTAGCACTTAGAGAAAGAGCTAGTGATATACATATAGAGCCCGGGGAAGATATGGTACGCATTCGATTCCGTATTGATGGTGTACTTCAAGAAAAGATGAAAATAGAAAAAATACTTCTTCCTGCCATTACCTCACGCCTTAAAATCGTAGCCAATTTAGATATTGTAGAAAAACGAAAGCCACAGGATGGTCGTGCAACCTTCCAACTCCCAAATAAATCTATTGATATCAGATTTTCCACCGTACCAACGATATATGGTGAAAAACTTGTTCTTCGTATTCTTGGTCAGGCTGCAAATAGTGAAACATTAGGATTGGAGGAATTATATCTTTCTAAATCATCATATGATGAAGTGCGAAAGGTTATTGATTCTCCTAATGGGGTCTTTTTTGTTACTGGACCTACCGGGTCGGGCAAAACTACCACGCTCTTTGCTATACTCAAACATCTTAATACACCGGCTGTGAACATCATGACCATTGAGGACCCAGTAGAAGTTAGGTTGCCTGGCATAAATCAAGTTCAGGTCAACGCGGATATTGGGGTAGATTTCGGAAGCGCATTGCGTGCTTTTCTCCGACAAGATCCTAACGTCATCCTCATTGGAGAGATAAGAGACGTGGAAACGGCCAAAATCGCTTCTCAAGCAGCATTGACCGGTCATCTGGTTTTAGCCACCATGCACACAAACAACGCACTTCAGGCCGTAACCAGATTGGTTGAGATCGGAGTGGAGCCATTTTTAGTGGCCCCTTCAATTATCGGGGTGATGGCGCAAAGGCTCGTACGTCGTATCTGTGAATACTGTAAAGAGAAATATAAATTGCCGGTTTCTACAATGGAAAGATATTTTTTGGGGGATCCTAACCAGGAGATTTTTGTTTGTAGAGGTCGTGGGTGTATTGAATGCAATCAGAGTGGTTATGTGGGGCGGGTAGGTGTCCATGAGATATTCATCATGAGTGAGCAGGTCAGGTCCATGGTGGCCAAAGGCGCTTCGATTCTAGAAATAGAAGCGGAGGCTTTTAGAAGTGGGTACAAAACGATGCGTTACGATGGCATGAAGAAAGTACTCAGAGGTATCACGACGATCGAGGAGATCGAAAGCGTGTCCACGGCTGAAGAAAAGTCATATTAGTTAGTAATGAGCAATTTAAGAAAGAATGCTGTCATTAAGTTAATAAAGACTTGCGATACCTCCTAGAGATCACAACCCCACCCAATTCTGTGATAAGAGAATAATATCTATAATTTTAATCACAAAGCAATATATCATTTAACGGATAGGCATGAGCCAGAAATAGCAAAACAGACAAAATAAAATAAAAAAAGTGGTGGGAATATGGTGGTTTACCAGGATAAATAAAAAAGAGCTTAACCCAAAATGCGCTAAGCCCTTGATATTCTTGGTGGGCCTGGAAGGATTCGAACCTTCGGCCAATTGATTAAGAGTCAACTGCTCTGCCAGCTGAGCTACAGGCCCATTGTTATTTTTTTTAGAGCGCGCCCGGCAGGATTCGAACCTGCGGCCTACGGGTTCGAAGCCCGGCGCTCTATCCAGCTGAGCTACGGGCGCATAAAAAATTTTTTTCATACATGCATAGCGAACCGAGAGGGTATTTACCAAGGATTGTACCTGTTGTCAATATTTAATCCTCCTGTTCCGCCATCTTCTTATATGTTTCATACCTCTCCTTCATGTCCTCTTCAGCTTTTTGAAAAAGCGCTTCCGCCCTGTCGGGAAATGTCCTGGTGAGGCTGGAATAACGAACCTCGCCCTTAAGAAACTCTTTGAAATCCGCCTCTGGGGACTTTGAATCAAGAATAAAAGAATTTTTGCCCTCCTCTTTCAGCATAGGATTGTATCGGTAGAGGTTCCAATAACCTGCCTCCACCGCTCTTTTTTCCTCCTCCTGACTTAGCCCCATATTTATACCATGATTAATGCATGGGGAATAAGCGATAATCAGGGAGGGGCCCGGATAACTTTCCGCCTCAACAAGGGCCTTTAAAAACTGATTTTTATTGGCACCCATTGCCACAGAAGCAACATACACATATCCATATGTCATTGCCATGCGACCCAGATCCTTTTTTCGGGTATCTTTTCCACTGGCAGCAAATTTTGCTACTGCCCCGGTGGGTGTTGATTTTGATGATTGACCTCCGGTATTTGAATAGACCTCGGTATCCAAAACCAGGATATTTACGTCACGGCCCATGGCAATAACGTGATCCAGGCCTCCATAGCCTATATCATATGCCCAGCCGTCACCGCCAAACACCCAGATGGATTTTTTAGTAAGATAGTCACTTCTGTTCAGTATTGCCGTGAGCAGATCCGCATGAGTGTCAGACATGGCCAATTCCATCTCAAGCTTCATGCACAACTGAATTCCAAACTCTTTTGATTTTTTTCCGTCATTCATGTTTTCCAGCCAGTCTTGCATAGCATCTCTGGCCTCTTTTGAGATATCAGATTTGTCTAAAGCTGTTCTGACAATGTCTGAGAGCCTATCACGCTTCTGGCTCACCGCAAGCTCCATTCCAAAACCATACTCTGCATTGTCTTCAAAAAGGGAATTTGCCCAAGCCGGGCCGTGACCATCTTCATTTACAGTATAGGGACAGCTGGGCGCGCTTCCCCCATAGATTGAGGAGCAGCCTGTCGCGTTAGCTATCAGCATCCGATCACCGTAAAGCTGAGTTACCACCTTGATATACGGGGTTTCGCCACACCCGGCGCAGGCTCCTGAAAATTCAAAAAGCGGCTGTTTGAACTGGCTCCCCTTTACTGTTGTGTCAGCCATAATGCCTTCCATGTCGGGAAGCTCTGTGGAAAACATGTGGTTAGGGATCTGGATCGCTTTCTGGGATTCCAGAGGCTTCATAGCCAGGGCTTTCTCTTTGGCCGGACAGACCTGGGCGCAGTTGCCGCATCCTGTACAATCCAAGGGAGATATTTGGATTCGATATTTCAGCCCTTTTAACTCCTTGCCCTTTGCGTCAACAGTTACAAACTCCCCGGGCGCCTCCTTCAGATCCTCCTCTTTTGCAAGCACAGGCCTGATTACGGCATGGGGACAGACAAATGAACACTGGTTACACTGGATACAGTTTTCCGGTATCCATTGGGGTACACTAATGGCTATGCCCCGTTTTTCATACATGGTGGTCCCTGTGGGGAACAGACCGTCAGGGCTGAAAGAGCTCGCCGGGAGTTTATCCCCATGCTGAGCAAGCATAGGGTTCATTACTTCACTGACAAATTCCGGGAGATCTTTTTCCATATACATCTCTTTGCCCGCGGTTCCCCATGCCTTGGGCACCCTGATCTTTTTTAGAGCGTCAGCGGACTTGTCTACCGCGTCAACATTCATCTGGACTATCTTTTCCCCCTTCTTTCCATAGGTGGCTTTGATGGCATCCTTCATATATTGAAGTGCCTCCTCAGGAGGAATCACATTGGCTATCTTAAAAAAGGCCGCCTGCATTATCATGTTGATTCGTCCCCCAAGCCCTACCTGAGAAGCAATCTTTACCGCGTCAATATTATAAAAATTCAGTTTCTTCTGAGAGATGATCCTTTTAATCCTGTCAGGAAGTTTTTCCTCCATCTCTTTTGTATTCCAGGGTGAATTGAGAAGGAAGCTGCCTCCTTCGGTTATCCCGTCCAGGATGTCATATTCATTCACAAATGTGGGATTATGACAGGCAATAAAATCCGACTGGGTCAGGAGGTATGCGGACTGTATCTTATGGGGTGAGAATCTCAGGTGGGACATGGTGATCCCCCCGGATTTTTTCGCGTCATACGCGAAATATGCCTGCGCGTACATGTTTGTATTTTCACCAATAATCTTTATAGCGTTCTTATTGGCACCAACGGTTCCATCTGAACCTATTCCCCAGAATTTACATCTTACGGTTCCTTCCATGGAGGAATCAATACGGCCTTCCACCTTAAGTGAGGAATGGCTGATATCATCTGTAATACCCACGGTAAAATGATTTTTGGGGGCTGTTCCCTTAAGGTTGTCAAAAACTGCCTTAGCCATCTCAGGAGTAAAGTCCTTGCTGCCAAGTCCATACCTGCCACCAACAATAACAGGGGTATCATTCCTCTCATAAAAAGCGGTGCATATATCCTGATAAAGGGGTTCGCCAAGGCTTCCCGGCACCTTAAGCCTGTCAAGCACCGCGATCCTCCTGGCGCTGGCGGGAAGTGCCCTGAAAAAGTGTTCGGTTGAAAAGGGGTAATACAGCCGGACCTTAATAAGGCCTACCTTTTCGCCAAGCCCGTTTAAATAGTGTACGGTCTCTTCAATCACATCACAACTGGAAGCCATGGATATAATTATCCTGTCCGCTTCAGGATCGCCAACATAATCAAAGAGATTATAGGCGCGACCAGTCAGCGCCCCTACCTTTTCCATCTCCTCCTGTACAATATTAGGAATACGGGCAAAATATGGGCTTGCTGATTCACGGTTTTGAAAAAAGATATCCGGGTTCTGCGAAGTGCCCCTGAGCTGGGGATATTCAGGGTTCATGGCCCTGCTCCTGAAATCATCTATTGCATCCCAGTCCACAAGCTTTGCCATATCCTGATAATCTATCAATTCAATCTTCTGGAGCTCCATAGATGTCCTGAAGCCGTCAAAAAAGTGGATAAACGGAAGGCTTGTCCTGATACTTGCAAGGTGCGCTACCAGGCCAAGGTCCATAACCTCCTGGATAGATGCTGATGCAATCATAGAAAAACCGGTCTGTTTGGTGGCGTTAATATCTGAATGGTCACCAAATATGGAAAGGGCATGGGTGGCAACTGCCCTGGCAGCAACGTGAAAGACCGTTGGCATAATTTCACCAGCAATCTTGTACATATTCGGTATCATAAGCAGCAGGCCCTGAGAGGCCGTAAAAGTAGTAGAAAGCGCACCAGCGGAAAGGGAGCCATGGACAGCCCCTGCAGCACCAGCCTCAGATTGCATCTCAACAACCTTTAAGGATTGATCAAAGATGTTTTTTCTACCATGGGCTGACCACTCATCACAATATTCACCCATTGTACTTGAAGGGGTTATGGGATAAATGGCAGCAACATCGCTCATGGCATAAGCCACATATGCGGCAGCCTCGTTTCCTTCTACGGTTTTCATTGATTTATTATTGCTCATAGCATTGATTCCTCTTTTTGAAATTAGGCAAATGATCTTTTATTATTACTAATTTTTTTATCCTGAGGACTGCGAAAATTTATCAGGGATTTTAGGGCCTGACATATGAAATTTTTCTCTATTATACCTCAATCAATTGAATCTCGAAGTTTTATGTAAAATAAAGGAGATGTCAATAAAAAATAATTTCAAGATATGGTAATACAAATTTAATCTACAAGGCAACATGATAGATCATGTCCCGGAAAAAATTGAAACAGGTTAGAGCCATTCCGCAAGCAAAGGGACAGATTGACGCAACAATAGCCAGAAAAGAGTGCGTTTGATGGAACCTCCTCAGCGTTTTTATCGAGTTATTGAGTAAAAGATCTTTTTTATTGGTGATAAGTCGGCATAGATAACTCACAGGACCCCCTCTGGTTCTACGGCAAGGAATTGGGCTCCTTTTCCTCCCCAGTAAGACATTTTTTCAAGATGTTTTCCACACTCTGGATGGTAATCTTTTTTGTTACCAGCCGCATGATCCACTGGGGCGCATAAAAATCAGGTTTTACTTCCAGGTCATGGTGTACCAAGACGCCCTTTTCATGGATTTCTACATCCCACGAGCCATCGAACTTTTTAAAATCCCCTTTAATGGCCCTGAACTCTATCCGTTTTTTTTCCTGTTCAATTACTTGATAGGTGATTGAGAAGCTTTTTCTAAAAATAAGAAATCCTGATTTTCCATTTTGCTCCACAATGATCCCCTTATCATTTCTTGCTATAATCCTGCTATCCTTAACCGCCGGGATAATGTTTCCCAGATTGTTATAATCAGTGAGGATCGACCATATCTGATCAATATCTGAAGGAACAACACATTCTGCAGAGATTACAACATCTTCGCTTACCTTTTTTAAGAGAGTAACCGGAATTCGGTGTTCTCCAATGGTAACGGAGATGATATCTTTATCAACTGCAAGGCTTATCTCAGGAAGAGAAATAAGGATGAATGTAAACATAATTATATCTGTGATACGTGGCATACATGGTCCTTGTTTTTCCAGGACTCTTAATCAGGCTGATTCTGTCCTGGTTTTCAATTTTTATGTCATCGATAAAGGCCGTCTTTGACAGGGCCATATCCCATGATTTTGAAGAAAAATTCAAAATTTGAATAGCATTCATATTTTTATCAGCAAGCTATTGAATCTGTTTTGAAAAGATTTCCCTTTCAATAGTCGGAAGTTTGCATGTGCCTTGTTCGCAGATATAGGCTGCTGTGGCACTATTTATTGTGGTCCTTCCTTTTACTATCGGAATGATCTTTGCCACGGCCTCAACCTCCTGCTCACTGACAACAGCCAATACGTGGTTTGGAAGAAAGTGTTTTCGAATTTCTTCTAAAAAAACTTCTGCTCCGTCTTTTTTCAAGCCCGGAGTTACAATGATGATCTCTTTGACTTTATCAAGGTAGAAATCCACAGCAAGCATCATTTCAGAAAGCGCCATCGGGTTGGACCGCAGGTCATTAGAAAATGCGACAAGCAGTTTTTCCGCCTTTTTCATATATCTTTGATCCAAAGTAAACTCACTGAGACGCATGAGATTTAAGGCAGCAATGGAATTGCCGGAAGGAATAGCCCCATCATTGTAGGGTTTTTCGCGGGCAATTAACTTCTCATGATCATTCGCGGTCATGAAAAACCCACCATGCTCCATGTCTTTAAAATTTTCTTCCAGGATAGTTTCAAGTTCAAGGGCTATTGTAAACCATTCAGGATCAAAGGTGGCCTCATACAGGTCAAGAAGTGCCGCAATCAGAAACGAATAGTCATTAAGATATGCCTCATGTCTGGGTTTGCCCTCTGAATAGCTCCTGAAAAGCCTTCCATCAATATAAAGATGACCCAGGACAAACCTGGCTGCCCTTACTGCCCGTTCAATGTATTGATTATCTCCCAGGACAAGGCCGGCGCGGGCATGGGCAGATATCATCAGCCCGTTCCAGGCAGTGAGGATTTTTTTATCTCTCAGGGGGGCGGTCCGTTTGTTTCTTGCCCTGTAGAGAATCTTTTTTGATTCTTCTATTATCTTCAGCAACTCATAATCGACAATGTCCTGGCTCTTTGCCTTGCTCATGCCGGGATTTATTCTATTGGGGATATATCGCCCTTCAAAATTCGGCCTGCCCTCAATATTGTAGTATATTCTGAAAATCTCCGCGGTCTCTTTACTCAGTATCTCTTCCAGTTCTGTTGCCGTCCATGTGAAGAAATACCCCTCTTCCCTGTCACCATCGGGGGTGAGGCTGTCCGCGTCAGTAGCGGAATAGAAGGCCCCTTCAGGGGCGGTCATATCCCGTTGCACATATTTAAGCGTTTCCACTACAATCCGCTTATAATCCTCATCATGTGTTACCTGGTATCCATCAAGATAGCTCATTATAAGCAGCGCGTTATCATAAAGCATCTTTTCAAAGTGGGGCACCAACCATTGTTGATCAGTGGAGTAACGGTGGAATCCGCCGCCCACGTGGTCATAGATCCCGCCATCAGCCATCCTGTCGAGGGTGAGCTTTGCCATGTTCAGGGCATCCTTATCACTTTTGCGGTGATACTGTCTGAAAAGAAGTCTGACAGACATACTGCTGGGAAATTTGGGCGCTGCTCCTATTCCACCATAATCCTTGTCAAAATTTTTCCTGTAAACATCAATTATCCTGTTAAGGTGGTCCTCTTCTGGAAGGTCAACACCTGGTTCTGGAATAAGAGTTTTGTGAAGCATCTCTGCAATCTGCAGGCTGGAACCATCCACCACATCTCTTTGTGTCTCATAAAGCCCTTTGATCTTTTGCAGGATGGTGAGAAAACCCACAGACGCACCCCGGTCACCATCCCTGGCCGGGAAGTACGTGCCTCCATAAAAAGGTTTTCTGCCTTGCGTGAGGAACACAGTCATGGGCCAACCACCATGGCCGGTTATTGCCTGAACAGCATTCATGTATATGCTGTCAAGGTCAGGTCTCTCCTCACGATCAACCTTGACTGCAATATAGTTCCGATTGAGGAATTCTGCAATTTCTTCATCTTCAAAAGATTCCTCTTCCATCACATGACACCAGTGACAGGTAGAATATCCGATACTCAGAAGGACAGGGCAGTCAAGTTTTTTGGCGGTTTCAAAGGCCTCATCCCCCCACGGGTACCAGTTGACCGGATTATGAGCATGTTGGAGCAGGTAAGGGCTGGATTCCAGGAAGAGACGGTTTGTGTATCTGGCCCACCCATCGGTGAGCAGGTGCCTGGTTCTGGGGGTGTAGTCTGATCCCCTTTGCTTTAGAATTTCGACAAATAGATTAATAAGGTCACTGTCAAATTCGGCAATACCTGGGAGTGCGCCAAACTGGCCCATGCTTGTATTTGATTTCACCATTTTAACCGCCTCTTTGTCTTTCTCATTACATCCTCCAATGAACAAGACCAAGGTAATAGCCATGAACATGAGGGTGGTGACGGCGATTATTGGGATTCTGGCTATCAAATTTTGCTATCCTCCAGCAGCGAGGTTATGCCTCCATGTTTGATCACTCTGTGATTATTCCCTCAATCCCTATTATGGTCAGTCATTATACATTATTATGCTTTATACGGGAAATGATTACTCGAACAATAACGGAATTTTACTTGCTAAATGACCAGTGACGGAAAAATTGTCACGCAATATCTTTCTGTTGGCTCCTCACTATTTTGAATAGGCAATTTCGGGAGCATCAATCATCATGGTATGATGATAATTTGTACCTGTAATTGTGCAACAGTGGATCAATGACACAATGGATTAAGGATGATTGAATCGGTAATGCCTTTCTCTTCAAACCATTATTCATGTGGGATCGGACCTGCATGAAAGATTGGGATTGAGTCCACAGAGTAGCGAAGAAACCAATCAGGATTCAGCTGTATAATTATTCTATTCAATCCATTATATAACCATTAAGGTTATCTTGAGTCATATTCTTGACGTGAACAGGGATTGCCTTTTATTCTGGCATGTCAGCCTGTTATACAATCCATGCAAGGCCTGTATATTTAAAGGCAGTCCGGATGAAAGATTAGATATAATGGCTTGAAGAGAATAATTACGCCTCTCCTGGAGAATGGGGCGGTGAAAATATTTTAACAGGCAAGGTGGTGATGAAAGACAGAATATTACCTGAACTCAGGCCTCAATGGCTCCGCCTCATGTAAAGCCAGCCCCTGCGGTACATGTGTAGCAGTGGTCGGCTAGAGCTATATGGCTGCCAGCCGCTGGCCTGCCTGCCATCTCAGAGATGTGGGTCTTGCTGCCTCCCAAGGGTATTCTGGTTGCGAGATTAAAATCACAGTCATAGAGAAAACCATCCCATGATACCGACACCAGGGTTCTGCACATTACGCCATCAACAGAACAGGGATTGAATGCTGAGACAAGCCTTTTCATATAGGGCTGAAGATTTCCAGACATCTCAAGCCAGGTTAGAAACCGTCCTGCCGGAACATTGGCGAAATTAAACAGCCTATTAAACTGAATGCCCCACTTTTTTAACAATACCTGCCTGAACCGTTCTTCACTAATTGCCTGGGAAGGAGGCAGAAACGCGCCTGCTGGATTGGAAATCAGATTAAGCTCAAGCCCTGATGACTCCTTTCCGTAACCCAGTTCATTGAGTTTTTTCAGGGCAGTAATACTGGCCTGAAAGATCCCGTTACCTCTTTGGGAATCAGTCTGAGATTCATTAAAGGAGGGAAAAGAGGCAACAACAACTAGATTGTTTTTTGAAAACAGATCTAAAAGAGGGCTGTTGTCTGCTTCATACAGGGAGGTCAGATTGGATCGTACAATTATCCTGGGAATAATAGGGGAGAGCCCTTGAATAAGGGCTAGCAGATTGGGATTCAGTTCAGGTGCTCCGCCTGTGATATCTGCAACCTTGAATTCACTACGTCTGGCATAGGAGATCACCTCACTGACTGTACCAGAATGCATATTTTCGATCCTGTCCGGCCCTGCATCCAGGTGGCAGTGCTTGCATTTTTGGTTGCACAACAGGCCGACATTAATCTGCAAGGTGTCGGTCTGGCCGCGCTCAAGGGTCAATCCTTGCTCAATGAGCGTTTGACCAAATGGTTTTATGTCGTTTGATGTGTGCACTTTGATATGGTCCTCTTGTTTATATAGAGACCTTTTCTGCGACATTTCTCATCTGCACCCCATGTACCAGAGATGCGCCTCCTCTGATCGCAGCTACTACATGAAGGGCCTCAGTCATCTCACCAAGGTTGGACCCTTTTTCCAAGCATGCCTGCGTGTATGCATCAATACAGTAAGGACACTGGACGGCATGTGCAACAGCGAGCGCAATAAGGCTCTTTTCCCTTTCAGAGAGCTCTCCTTCAGCAAACACCTCGCTATAGTATTCAAAAAATTTTTTCGCAAGGTCTGGTGCATCTTTGCCAATCTCTTCGAATCTGGGAAGATCTTCTGGCTTGTAATATGTCTCCATGTCTCCTCCGTAAGGTCCTTAACCCGGGCTTTAGCAGGATTAGTATACCTTTCTAGAATTATTGTTCTTAACAGTTGCAATTTTTACCATTGGCTTCAGACTTAATTAGTACCAGAATCTTACATAAATAATATTGAAGGGTATCATAAAAAGCGATATATTTAAGGGGTTACACAATAATTTGTTTGGATATAGCAGGCATCTTATTGGTTATTGTAAAAATAAGATTAAATTCTCCCAAATTGATGGGCCCTGTTTTTATCTTACTTAAATTCCTTTTAATCCACAACCCTGTAATCGACATGATCATTAAGCAGCTCTGAATAAATTGAATTATATAACCTTTTTTCGTCTGCTGAGGTCATAAATATCCCCAGTATCCATTGCGTAGGGTATAATATGATAAGTATCAGTCTAGTCGTTATTGTCACCTAATATATACTAATCATCATAATACAAAATGTCAGCCGTTTTTTTTAGTTTAAAGTCCTCTTCCCCTGTTTCCCATAGAGGCCATATACCCGGGCGCAGTCACTTTAATTAATGCCTTTGAATTATAATATAATAATGCCCTTATTTAATTTATTTTTTTATGACAAGACGCAGAAAGAGATTTTCAGCTCATCACTCGCCGGCCCAGTGATAAGTCATGAAAAATTCAGGTAGTATAATTTAGGAAGAAATTCCCTCTATTTTCCCTGTTATGAAAGAGTCGAGAAAACAACTCTTCCTCTTTTAAAAAAATCCGGCAACAGCAATATCCAAATCAGATATTCCTGATTTTGAGATCTAAAGGGTCAGGATGACATGTTTATATCAAGGGCCTGCAAGATCTGAGAATGTGCTAGCCTTTCTCTGCAAAAATGACAGGAAGCATGGAAGTTATATGGCCTGAATTCCGATGGCATGGGAATGTGTAGCTTCTTACCCAATTGTGGTAATAGATTGCATATGTATTAGGTTGCCGGTTACTTGTTTTCGTATTCCTGCCTGAGAGGTAGCCGCATAAGTTGCTGATATATAAGGGGGCTGTCCCTGGGGTCCATATGGCATAACATTTGCTATATTATAACGTATAATACATATGATCCGGATCTGATGAGGGTTAACCCCTGCCTTCTCATTGTTGTCTGATTCCGGCTTAAGGGTATAAAATTTTTTAGGGGATGCAATATGAAAGGGAGTGGAACAAAATAAATATAAGTGCCATCCAACTTCAACATACAAACAGGAAACCATAAGACGGCAAAAATGCCTCTAAGGGTCATTACCTTTATTCAGTGAGTATGAGATGGCAATAAGGCTTCTCGGATGTGCGTGCATCTTTTCTCGCGGTCATCTTGAAATAATACAAATTACAAGGATGGCACCGGAGAATAAAACGGCATTTAGGGAAGCAGTCATACAATTGAATGGTTAATTTTTAGCCTAACCTTAATAGTATGGTAGGGATTTCGGTGAATTTTTAACTAATTTTTTTAAGGCAGAGCCAGAAATGGCTTTGCCTTTATTATTTTTATTATTATAATGTCTGGTCACCGGGGTTCTAATGGTTTTAATATGGCAAGTTTTTGTATTTTTTGAAAATTTCAGTTATTGTCATATACATGGGTTTAAACCCAAAAAGAATAAAGTCTGATATTTTTATCTTTATGGGGCCTTATTTGTTCCTTTATCAGTTAAAATTTATTACTATTGGAGATCAAACAAGTTATGAGAGGTTGTGAGAATGGAATTTCAAAAGGCATTTATAAGAGATGATGGTACTATCAGAGTTAATTGTCCGGACTGTAAGGCCCAAAGGTCAATTATTACTCAAAAAGTCTTTGGCAAGCATCAGTTTAAGGTAAAATGCACATGTGGTTCGGTTTTTGGAATACAGTGTGAATTCAGGGAAAAATTCCGTAAGGATGTCGACCTTAATGGGGTTATATTAAAGCCCAGCGAGAATCTCAGATGGGGAAAGACCTTGAATGAGAGCCAGCAGACTCAGATAGATCCTATCAATTGCAAGGTGCGCAATATATCCATTGGCGGTGTTGGATTAAAGACATTTTCTATGGTTGATATTGCTGTAGGTGATCCAATAATGGTCAAATTTACCCTTGATAATACAGCATCTTCTGAAATTGAAAAAAAGGCTATTGTCAGGGGTATAAGGGAAACTTTCATCGGTTGCGAATTTTTAGATGCTGATAAAAATGATCCCAAATTAGGATTTTACCTTTTATAGCATGCAGTCGCTGGTTATATTAGACCGGAATACTGCAAGACCTGCCTTTTTTCTCAAGATATCAATATATACTTACCGGGCTTACACCCCCCTTTTTTAAAGGTCAAAGATTCAAATTATCGGCATCTTACTGCTTTGGGTGGGTAAACCTCTGAAGCATCAATCATCATGGTATGAAGAGAATAATTCCGCATTTCCCTGGGATCAGAGGCTATGCAAATTTTACAATTACTGTGAAGTCTCCCTGACAGAGATTGCCAGTGCCTGAATCCTGTGCCATCTATATGTTGCGTCCTGTCCCGCCAGGGTTAGGATAAAACCTGTTTGTATGACAGCAGAGATGTCCGCAAGCCAATTCCTGTAGATCGGATTCCAACAGTCTTTAAGCACCTGTGAATTCATTGGGATGAACAGGCTAAACCGGCAGGAGGCATTTGTTTCCATTTTCGTCAATTCGCACGAAGGTAATCTTTGTTGAGAAGACCATATCTTCATCAGACGAATCCTGCTCTTTTGCAAATACTTCAATACTGTATTGTGCAGAGGTCCTTCCTTGTTTGATCCTGTCAATTTTAAACCGGAGGATAGAACCGTTTGAGATTCGTTTTCTGAATTCGACATTATCCATAGCAATGGTGACCAGTGAGCAGCCTGGGTAGTCTGAAGATGCGGCGATCCACGCGAATTCATCAGACCATTTCAACATCACACCGCCAAAAAGATAGCCATAATGATTCAGGTGTTCAGGTCTTATGATTGTATGGTTTTCCATTATTTCCTCCTGATATGGGATTGCAGGAATATACAGGGGGATTGTTACATGATTTTTTTAAACAGGCAAGCCCTGAAACCGGCAGGGATTATATGAAATGGTCAGGTATGATGGATTTTTTACTGGATTCGGTTGCATATCAATGCTATGTTTTCGCAGTTTTTGATGGGGAAATAAATTAGAAAATGAACAGAGGTATATTATGATTAAGATTAATGAAAATTTTCTTAAACTCCAGGCTTCCTACCTGTTTTCAGAGATAGCCCGCAGGGTGTCTGATTTTCAATCAGAAAATCCTGGAAAGGATATAATTAGGCTGGGTATCGGCGATGTGACCTGTGCGCTACCCCTGGCGTGCATTGATGCCTTACACAAGGCTGTGGATGAGATGGCAGATGCCTCCACCTTTCGTGGGTATGGTCCGGAGCAGGGTTATGATTTTTTGCGTGAAATTATAGCAAAAGAGGACTTTCAATCAAGGGGCGCAGATGTCGCTGGAGACGAGATTTTTGTGAGCGATGGTGCCAAGTGTGACACAGGCAATTTTCAGGAGATATTTTCAACAGACATCAAGGTGGCTATTCCTGATCCTGTTTATCCTGTGTATCTGGATACCAATGTCATGGCTGGCAGGACAGGTCTGTATAATGATGGCAGATATGACGGGATCACCTACATGGATGTGACCAGGGAGAACCGGTTTGTGCCGGACCTGCCTGATGAGACAGTTGATCTGATTTATCTATGCTTCCCTAATAATCCCACTGGTGCAACCATCACAAAGGCCCAGCTAAAGAAGTGGGTGGACTTTGCCAGGCAGAGTAAGGCAATAATCCTCTATGATGCAGCCTATGAGGCCTTTATCCGTGATGACTCTCTGCCCAGGTCTATTTATGAGGTTGAGGGTGCCAGGGATGTGGCAATAGAGTTCAGGAGTTTTTCCAAGACAGCAGGGTTTACCGGAGTTCGCTGTGCCTACACAGTGGTGCCAAAATCCTGTATGGCATATACTGCTTCCGGTGAAGAGCATTCCGTTCACTCTTTATGGAACAGGAGGCACACAACCAAGTTTAACAGTGTATCCTATCCTGTTCAACGTGCGGCAGAGGCGGTCTACAGTGCAGAGGGAAAGGCACAGGTACAAGAACTGACCGATTATTATCTGAAAAACGCTGCCCTTATCCGCGAAGAGGTTTCAGCCCTTGGCTATGACTGTGTTGGTGGAGAGAACTCCCCATATATCTGGATTGACGGCAACAAGGATTCCTGGGAATTTTTTGATCTGCTCCTGAAAAGGGCGGGTGTGGTATGCACGCCAGGGGCCGGGTTCGGGCGATGCGGAGAAGGATTTATAAGGCTCAGCGCATTTAACAATTATGAAAATGTTGAAAAGGCCATGACAAGGATCAAGGATGCACTGAAGGTGTGAACTCTCTGTCCCTGGAAAAGAGAGAAAAAATCTAAGGGCTGTGTCCTAAAGGGGCACAGCTTTTTTTTATTACCTGAATCTTGCACCAGATATCGTAGCGAGGCGCGGAAAGCTTTGTCTTTAACGGGAAGTTGAAGCAATTTTGACTCGCAGGCATATTGTCTATATGGTGAAAATCAAAATTGTGAAACTACCTTTAAAGATAAGGTGCTTCAAGCCACAGTAGATGGCTGGTGCAAAATTCAGGTATTAATATGAATATAATAGAGACCACAGCAAAGACAATACTCAGAAAGAGGAAGAGGATAGACTCCTGGTTTCTCTCCAAATGCGGCATGAATCTGTATCGCGGGTGCAGCCATAATTGTGTGTACTGTGATGGCAGAGCAGAAGAGTATTATGTCTCAGGGGAGTTTGGAAAAGATGTGTGTGTAAAAACAAATGCCCCTCAGATTTTGAAAAGGGAGCTGGACCCTGCAACAAGGCGCAAACCCCAGGATCATGGTTTTTTAATGCTAGGCGGTGGTGTGGGAGACAGTTATCAGCCTGTTGAGGAAAAATATAAACTCACAAGACAGGCCCTTGAACTTGCAGATACATACAACCTTCCGGTACATATACTCACCAAGTCAACTCTTGTTAAACGGGACATCGATATTATTGATAGGATCAACAAACAGCGGAGGGCAATAGTGAGTTTCAGCTTCTCTTCTGTGGATGAAAAGATCAGCTCTATTTTTGAGCCAGGGGTTCCATCTCCAGATGAAAGGCTTGAGACAATGGAGATGTTTCAACGTCGTGGCATTCCCTGTGGCATGTTTCTCATGCCTGTTATTCCGTTCATTACAGACATCCCTGCCCGATTAGAAGCAACTGTCAGGAAGGCCAAGGAGGCAGGAGCGGGGTTTGTCCTGTTCAGTGGAATGACACTCAAGGAGGGAAAGCAAATGGATTATTTTATGGGTACCCTATTGGACTATTTCCCCGAGTTGGAGGCGGAGTACAGTATGGTGTACAGGGGAGAAAAGCGGGGAAATGCAACTGACGAATATTCCTCATATGTAAACAGTATGCTTAATATTCTTGCGAAGAGATATGAGATGCCCAGGAGAATTCCCCCATATGTTTTTAAAAACATACTAAAAGAAAATGATCATGTGGCAGTGATGTTGGAGCACATGGATTACTTTCTCAGATCAAGAGGGCAGACCTCACCCTACAGAAAGGCTGCTTATTCTGTTACCCAGATTGAAGAGCCCTTATCCAATATAAGGAAGCGATTGAGGGAGCTTAAAGGTGTGGGAAATGCCACTGAAAGCATTATCAAAGAGATAATGGATACCGGTACATCCCGATATTATGACAGGCTCGCCAAGCTATAATCTTAGTCTTGCATCATTTATCTGCTACACCTTATCCGTAGAACAGAGGGTATGAAAATTTTACAACAGAATTAAACCTGACGGGATTTTGAGGGAATAAAAGGAAGAGCGTAATTTTGCTCTTCAAACCATTATATAACCATTAAGGTTATATTGAGTCATATTCTTGACCTGAACAGAGAATGTCCCCTATCCCTACAGATTTTTATCTTTTATCGCCACTTCTTCAAAGGTCTTGATATCACAAAGTACACGCGTTGAGGCATCTAGAAGTTCCATGGCAAGGGCAGACCCTGTCCCTTCACCCAGACGCATTCTCAGGTCAAGGAGGGGTTCCAGTCCAAGTCTTTCATGCATGAACCGGTGGCCTGCTTCTAGAGAGCGATGGCTCGCAAACAGATACTCCTTTGCCTCAGGCACAAGCTCACAACCGATCAGGGCACCTGCTGTGGAGATAAGGCCATCACATACCACAGGGATTCCGTGCATGGCTGCGCCAATGACAAGACCTGCCAGGCCTCCTATCTCAGCCCCTCCAACCTTGGAAAGCACATCAATCGGGTCTGTAAGATCAGGTTGATGCATTTTAAGGGCGTCTTCTATCACCCGGATCTTGTGTTTTAACATGTCATCGTCAATGCCAGTGCCCCTACCAGTAAGCTCCTGAACTTGGATGCCAGAAAAGGCCGCAATGATTGCTGATGAGGGAGTTGTGTTTGCTATGCCCATATCTCCAGTGCCCAGGATGTCCACAGGGCCTTCCTTAAAGAGTTCATCAACGATATCAATCCCATTCTTTACACTTTTAATGGCCTCATTCCTTGTCATTGCCGGCTCTTTTGCAAAGTTGGCTGTGCCTTTGCAGACCTTTTTGTGAAAAATAGGAAGGGCAGGGTCAAAGTCATGATTTACACCCAGATCAGCCACCTTAACTGATGCACCCGCATGCCTTGCAAGCACGTTGATGGATGCTCCTGCGTTCACAAAATTGTACACCATCTGTTGTGTGACCTCCTGGGGAAACAGGGTCACTCCCTCATCCACTATTCCATGGTCACCTGCACATGTCACAATGACCTTATTATTCAGCCTTACGTCAAGTGTACCAGCAATGCCGGCTAATCTGGCGCTAACATCTTCCAGCATTCCAAGACTGCCAGCAGGTTTTGCCTGGTCCCTTAGTCTCTGTTTTGCCTTTTGCATAATATTGTTATCTATTCCATGGATCGTATTTGTTATCTCTTTGAAGGTGTCCATTATACTGTCTCCTTTTGTAATTGCTGGGATAGCATCCCAAGTGTTGCCATCACCCTTTTGATTGCGCAGAAGTCCCCGTACATAGTGCAAGTGTCCTCTTTTGTCGCGCCCCTGGCCTTATTTCCAGCTTGGTATCACATATAACCTTGAGATCAAGGCCCTCGTCTTTTTCACCCGCCTCCATCTGCGGAGAGATAATTCCCTTAAGGGCAAGTTCTATCAGTATTTTCATAAATAACCTCCCAAACATAAAAAAGGGTTTCGGACAGATTATATAATCTGTCCGAAACCCTTTACCATCGGATTTCCCGTCCGCAATTCAGCTCGTCTTCTGGCTTCCCCTAACCTTCAGCCGCCTTCCCGTCTTATAATGATAAAACAGTGACACCCTGGGCTAAAAGGTTGGCCTTAAAATTAGGCCGGGGGTTACAGCGATGGGATCGCCACGGACTTTACCGTGTTCCGGACACTGAACTGCATGTTTACAATAGTACGAGAACATAATAGTGAGGTTAAAAATTGTCAAGAAAGATCTTCCACCAATATTTTACACCGGACTGATCCATGCAGCAGTTGGATAAAGACAGGTAAAGGAGCAAATTATAATATCTATTGCCATGTTTTGTTAATAGGCTTTGAATATTCCCTAATATTTTGGTATGCTATGAATAGTTTCCTGAAATCAGGTTGTTTATGCTGGTAGCTATTCTTCACTTGATTATTCTGCGAATGGGCAACTCTCAATATTTTGTAAAATTACTATTACTTTAATGTTTAGCCACAAGTAAGGAGAAATATGATGAAAAAGACCAAGGGCAGTTTAGAATTTATGAGCAAAAAGGCAACACGGCGTGAGATGCTTAAATATACCGGACTGTTTATGGGATCGACCGTTCTAGGAGACGGGCTTTTAAGTTCTGCAAAATCTTTTGCCGGCGAAAGTCTTGCTTCAGCAGCGTCTCCTTCAGTGCCCAGGACATATGTGAATAATCCTTTAAAAAAAATAGATATCTTTTGTCATATTTTACCAGAGAAGTATTTATCTGCCTTTAAGAAAAAGTCAAGGGAGATCTCCAGGGCCAATGAAACGAAAAACATTGCTGTAACTGACATCAATATGCGATTGAGGCTTATGGATAGGTATCCGGATGTACTGCAGGTCATAAGTCTTGGTCTTCCACCCGTAGAGTCACTCCTTTCGCCTGCTGATGCCGTAGAGCTTTCAAAAATAGCCAATGACGAACTCGCTGAGCTGGTTGCCAAATACCCGGATAAATTTATAGGCGCTGTTGCATGCCTGCCTTTAAATGACATGGATGCGGCATTAAAAGAGGCGGACAGGGCAATTTCCCAATTAAAGCTAAAGGGCGTCCAGATAACTACAACCATAAATGGGGAAACTCTCAACTCAAAAAAATTCTGGCCGCTTTATGAAAAAATGGCGGATTATGATCTCCCCATGTGGATCCATCCTATTTCCACAAAGACGCTGCATGAGCCTTTGTTTGGCTGGCTTTACGAAACTGCTTCGGCCATGAGGTATCTGGTAGGTTCAGGAATTTTTTATGAGTACCCGGACATTAAGTTCATAACACACCACTGTGGAAGCATGATTCCAACGGTTGCCAATAGAATACAGTGGATGTTCTCATTCGGTCCACAAATAGGCCCCAAGATTCGGAAGCCATTAGACCATTTCCGTAAATTTTATAATGATACAGCGCTTTATGGAAACACTTCCGGCCTGATGAACTCATATAATTTTTTTGGTGCTGACCGGTTGCTTTTTGGAACAGATGCCCCCTTGGGACCGGAGTTCGGGCTTACTTCGGAAACAATACGCTCCATAGAAAGGATGGATATTCCTGATAGTGATAAGGAAAAAATATTTGTGCAGAATGCCGTAAAACTTTTAAGGACGGCAATTTAAGAGGGGGAAGTCCTGGTACCGTATCGCTGATTTTAGCATACTATATCTCTGTCCGCGCATAAAGGTTGTGATCATCATTAGAATGTGAATGCATTTTGCTTATTTTTTTCGTTATGTCATTTTTTACAGCAGATCTTTTTCGTAGAGGCCTGAAGCGTGGGGGTATATCGCTCAGCTTTTACATGTCTTGGGTAACAGGCTGATTCTCTCTTTCTCAACGATCTCTTACCCTATTTTAACCGCTGATCCACCTCTTATATAGCGCAACTCCTTTTATATGTATGTATATTAAAGGGTATCAACCGTCCCTGACCCATTTTATGAGCGCTGATTTTGAAAATCTCCACTTGCCCAGAACTTTTTTCCCGGGGATTTCGCCAGCCTTTGCCAGACCATAGATGGCTCTCTTTCCCATTTTAAGCAGTTTTGCCGCCTCATCAATTGTCAATATCTCATCTTCCATTATCATATTCACTGTTTGTACCTCCTTAAATAATAGAGTCTGAAAAATAAGTTCCTGAAATTTTTCGATTTTTTACTCACAATGGCTGGTTTACAAAATTCTCTAGTGTTTATTTCCTGAATCCATCTGAACAACACCTGTTAATAATATAACATTCAGTTAGAAGGTGTCTACCCATAAAGTTAAAACCATATCAGTCTTTGGCCAAATTTAATATATATAATTATAGCTTTTTAATTCCAATACATGGTAAAATAGGGGTGTTAAAATAGTTTGTTTATTTTTTTAACTTAATCAGCCTGACTATAAAATATGCTTATGTCCACCCTTTTAATGAGAAGTACCCTTTTTTTTTATTTAAACTCCAAATAATGAAGGGAGGAAAATTATGGAGAAGAAATTAATGAATTATGAAACATTGCTGGAAATTACGAAGGCAATCTCTCATTCCAGAGATGCGGAAGAGATTGCCCTGATTACGGTGGATAGTATTAAAACAGCTTTACATATCAAGGGGTGTTCTCTGTTTTTGATCAATCGGAAGACCAATGAACTGGAGTTGATCGCCTCCTTTGGGTTGAGTGATGAATATATCAATAAAGGTCCTGTAAAGTCATTACGCTCTATTGCCCAGTCTCTGCAGGACGGACCTTTAGCAATTTATGATGTTATGGATGACCCAAGAATTCAATACCCCATCGAGGCTCAAAGAGAAGGGATTGCTTCACTCCTGTCAGCGCCGATTGTGATCAGTGGTAATTTCAGAGGGGCTCTGCGTGTCTACACTGCTGAACCCTGGGAGTTCACATTGGAGGATGTTAATTTTATCCAGGCCCTTGCACAAATAGCTGGAATGGCTGTGGATATGGCCAGATATACTAAAGGCCTGAAAGACAGCATTGATATCCTGAAAACAATAAAGCAAACACAAACCCACAAATCGACAAGAAGGACTCCTTATGAAGGAGTTCCAATAAGTGTTGCTTCGAGTGAGCTGGATAAACCTGTTGAATTGTAAGGTTTATAAAAGAAGGCGCATCTTTGTTTTGACAACCGTGCTGGGGTTTCACCTCGTACACCTGTTTCTGGTAAAGGCGAATCCGGGAAGGATGTATTTATTGTCCGGTTCAACAGGTATCTCAGGCCTGCAGTTACTCATCCACAATAAGATTTTTTAACTCATCTGTGTCATCCGCTTGAACAGGGAAATGTTCTCTCAGAATATGCCCGACTCTTTTTACTGCCTCGCAGATTGCCGTGCCCTGTTGTTGACTTTTAATACCGTCCACAATGGACTGTACTATCTCATTCCATGCCCCTTCATGGACCTTTTCATTGATACCTCGATCCGCTAGTGTCCAGACCTTTTGCTCAAACACAGAGATAAAAATCAAAATACCGGTTTCATCCTTTGTCCTGTGCAATCCTTCCTTGAAAAAGTTTGTTATTGCCGCTTCCTCAACCTCTTCATTGATCTCCCGATTGGATAAGAACATGCGTTTTAATCCAGGCAAACGTTTTACAACCTCATGAGATATAATAAATATTGAAAACAACAGGATCATAAAAAGCCACATATTCTGTGGTCCCATCCAAAACCATTTACCTATAAGGTGGGTTAATATCACAGAAAGGGGCAGGGCAAAGGTAATGCCGCCAATAATATTAGCCACAGGATAATGATAGCTCGATGAGGCCACCATGGGAACAATCTCACCGGAAGTGTTTTTTTCCGCCTCTTTTACCGCAGCGATAATCCTGTCCCTGTCCGCATCGGATAAAAACTGCCTTGTCAGATTTTTCATATCAAATACCTGCTGATAATAGGGATAATATACCTGGGCACTTCTAAAAAATTGATTTTTTACCGATCTTCAGAAGCCCCTTAATTTGTTACCATCCGCCAGAGGCTCCGCCACCCCCGAAACCGCCACCGCCACCGCTGAATCCTCCGCCACTGAATCCTCCACCTCCACCTCGGAATCCGCCTCCAATAAGAAAGCCTCTGGAAGAGCGCCTTCCCCTATTCAAATGGCCACTACCCATTCTGCCAAAAATATTAAATATGATTATTATAACTATAATGGGTAAAAAATTTAGAGGAGAGCCTGATTTGCGGCCCGATGTCTGTTTGTTTTCATTTTCAGCGATGTGCTCTCCTCTTACCACATTGACCATTGCCTGGATGCCATTCAGCACGCCCTGATCAAAATTTCCAGAACGAAACTGCGGTGTTATTATATTGCGAATAATGCGCCCTGCAATAAGATCCGTTAATCTACCTTCCAGGCCATATCCTGTCTCTATCCGAATCTTTCGATCAGTTTTTGCTATGATGAGAATCGCGCCATTGTCTATCCCTTTCTGGCCGATCCTCCACTTCTCCGCCACTCGCATAGAAAAATCTTCAAGACTGTCATCTTCCAGGGAAGAGATGGTCAGAACAGTTATCTGTGTGGAATCAGATTTTTCCAGGTCCTCCAGGAGGGCGTTAAGCTGATTCCTGGTGGCTGAGGACAGCATTCCAGCGTGATCATTTACAGGGCCTTTTAAAGAGGGGACATCAAGACCAAAAAGACTGGCCCCGTTAAGAAAAAAAATGAGTGCAGAAGCAATTGCGAGGAAAATTTTAAATTTTCTCATAGTCATTACCTGTATAGCTTTGATCAGAAGTGGATTGAATTTTAGATATATAAACAATAAGGCTAAAGTGTAAAATCGACCTCAGGTACAGCTGTGGCAGCCTCATCCGCCTTAAAGTACTCCTTCCTTTCGAGGTGAAGCAGTATGTTGTTAGTCAGACTGTTTGGGAATTTCCGGATAGAATAATTAAATGCCTCAACCGACTGGTTATATCGCTGGCGCGCCACATTTATCCGGTTTTCTGTGCCTTCAAGCTGATTTTGCAGATCCAGAAAATTCTCATTTGCCTTGAGCTCCGGATACCGTTCAACAACGACCATAAGTTTTGACAATGCTGAAGTGAGAGCTCCCTGGGCTGCCTGGAGATTCTGCATAACCGCCGCATTACTCAAGTCACTTGTGGATACATTTACAGAGGTTGCTTTGGCACGGGCCTCGATAACCGCCTGAAGGGTCTCTTTTTCATGGGATGCATATCCTTTTACTACTTCAACCAGATTAGGGATCAGGTCTCCTCTGCGCTGGAGGGTTGATTCCACATCTCCCCAGGCCTTGAATACCGCCTCCTCGTTCATCTGCATAGTGTTATATCCGCAGCCTGTCAGTAAAGCGACAATAAGAGCTGATGAAAACAACATGAAAATATTTTTAAGCATATATTCCTCCAGAATAATAATTCGCAAAAAATATTTGAATTTTATTGTCTGGCTGTCAGGGATTGATTTGCAGGTCAAGTGCCACCGTCGAAGTCAACACCCGATTTTCAAATTATTGAAAATTATGGTTGTTGATAATGACTTTAACAAACTCTCCTTATTGAGGTCAACTTTAATAAGTTTATCAGGAAAATTAAAAAGCGTTAAAAAACTTTGGTTTGACATGCCCTGTTTATCGTTGGCCACCCTGACTCATCCCAAATCTCCACTTTCAAACTTCTACACTTTTACACAACATCCCCAGTTCACGGGTATTCACCTTTCTCGCTTCTCTCTTCCAACTTTCAACTTCCCACTTATTCCCAACCTCCTCATAAGCCAACCCATTGTGCTCCCCTGTATTACCAGTGAGAAGAATACGCATCCGAATCCAGCAACAAAGAGTGTGGGGCGCCATTCTGCCAGCAGTCCCTCCGAAGGGATATACAGAAGCAGTGCAATAGGAATAGAACCCCTCAATCCTCCCCAGAAGAGTATATGGTGCCAGCTGGAAGGTCTCTTTGTACCCGTAAGATTAAGCAGCCACCAGAAGGTATAGGAAACCAGGGCTCTGCCTGCCAGCATTGCACCGATTGCAGCAAAGACCGTTCTCCAGGGAATTACGCGGGGCAGCTCTTTAAGCTCCAATCCGATCAGAATAAAGAGGAGGGAATTTATTATAAAATCAATAGACTCGAAAAATGTCTCAATTGTTTCAGTGGTTTTTTGACCCATTGAAAACCGTCTGCCATAATTACCCATCATAAGACCCGCCATGACAGTGGCGATTACACCTGAAAAGTGCATGACTTCTGCAAGCCAGAATGACCCGTACGCAAGTACAAGACAGAGAGCGTTTTCAAGCAGATGGTCCTCAAGATAGCCCATAATAGTAAACGCAATCCATCCGAGTACAGCTCCCAGGAGAAAGCCTCCGCCTGATACCTTTATGAATTCGAAAAAGGCAACCGTAATTTCAAGCCCATGGCCCTCAAGTAGAGCGCTCAGGATTATTGTAAAAAGTACAACTCCCGTTGCATCATTAAAAAGTGACTCACCCTCGACAAGAATTTTAAGTTCATCAGGCGCTCCTAGCTCCTTAAATAGGGAAAGAACACTAACAGGATCTGTAGGAGATATAAGCGCTCCAAAGAGCATGGCTACCATTATGGATGTTATCCCACCAAGCCAGGCAGCAATCCCACCCACAAGGAGGGTAGACACGATCACTCCTGGCAAGGCAAAACAGCAAATGGGCCAGATTTGTCTGAGCAGATTGTTCAGGTTCATATGAAATGAGCCCTGAAACAATAGAGGGGGAAGAAACACAAAAAAGATCAGCTCATGGCCAAAACCAGTGTCAGACATATCCGGTCCAATATGCAGTATGCCTATGGCAAGACCTACAAGGGTCAGAAAGATTGTATATGGAAGGTGTGACAATCTTTTGCTGATAATTGCCACAATACATGCCAGAAGCAGGAGGCCTATATATATCCCTATGGCGTGTTCAATCGGATGTCCCAAGTTATTCTCCTGTAGAGTTCATGGCTGGAATCTTATTCTAAACTTTTTTTATCATGTGCCCATGTATATAAAACTATATTAGATCAATCAAGTTATTCCGGGGCTGAAGGACAGTATGAACTAAGGCCACGTCAACTAGAATCCATTTGACATCCATAGTATGCGATGCGTACAATTCATGTATGGAAAGGACAAAAACACTCTCTTCAAACGATCGTGATTTTTTTAAGTTGGTGTCAGAGGCCGCCTTCTGTAATCCCTTTAGTGATGACAGGATTGAGTTGGACCTGCGGATCGCTGAATGCTCCAGAAAGACACCTTTCAAAACCCGTCTGAAAAGGGCCATAAACAGAGTCAGGGAATATATTTCAAGACTTGAGCAGGATTCTCTTGCAGACATCAAGTGTTATGAAAATGAAGATTGCTGTAAAACTTGTAACCGAGCAAGGTTACAAACTTTCAGAGGCTGCCCGAAACCTTGGTATTCACCCTGGCCTACTAGGGCGCTGGAAGCTGTAAAATGAAACTGAAGGTATTGATACATTCCCCTTGTTTTTTAACACCTTACCGACCAATCTTAGATTATTAGTAAAATTATAAAGACATATTGACTATCCTGCTGTGTTCACATATCTTTAGCCTCATCAAATTATATATTTTAAACCAGAGATATATTGTCGGGTTATTTCGTATAACTTGTTACCTATCCCTTTAGAGGCAAAATATATCCACCAGGCCAAGGGCCCTAATCGTAAATACATGTAACCCTTTAAGGACAAAGGCGAAAAGGGCATTATACTTGATTTATTTAATGTAATAACATGAATGCATACCTCTGATTTTTAATATATATAAATATTTTTAAGGGGAAAAACATGAAAGATATAATTTTTCCAGCCCTTGGAGGATTGGGGATGTTCCTGTTCGGCATGAAGATCATGTCAGAGGGCCTTCAGAAGGTTGCGGGAAATAAGATGCGTGAGATACTCCAAACTGTCTCCAATAACCGTGTCATTGGATGCGGAGTTGGAGCCCTTATTACGGCACTTATCCAGAGCTCAAGTGCCACCACTGTTATCCTTGTAAGTTTTGTGGACGCAGGACTGATGAACTTTATGCAGGCAACCGGTGTCATACTGGGCGCTAATATCGGAACTACTATCACTGGTCAGCTTATCGCCTTTAAGATAACAAAATATGCGCTGCCTGCAATCGCGATGGGCGCATTTTTGAAGTTTTTTATAGGAAGGCAGAAATGGGTATATGTCGGCGATGTCATGCTGGGTTTTGGGCTGCTCTTTTTTGGACTTGCCACAATGAAAGCAGGATTCGCACCCTTGAAAGAGAGTGCCTCATTCATAGACCTGTTTATGCGATTTAACGCGGGCAGCACTGGTGGGATTATGCTTTGCGTAATGACAGGAGCTTTACTAACCATGGTGCTGCAGAGTTCAAGTGCCACTGTCGGTGTTACTATGGCTCTGGCAACACAGGGACTGATAGGCTTTGAGGCAAGCGTTGCCCTGATACTTGGGGAGAACATTGGCACCACCATCACTGCCCAGCTGGCAAGTATCGGCTCCAGTATCAATGCGCGCAGGACTGCCAACGCCCATACCATGTTCAATGTTATTGGTGTCCTGTTGATTATATTGATTTTTCCGGCTTTCATCAAATTAGTAAGCCATGTTACGGGCACATGGTTCCATTCCGGGGTACCGGAACTGCTGATTGATGGTGAAAAGCCCAATGTGGCCCGGTATATTGCAAACGCCCATACCCTGTTTAATGTAGTCAGTGCTCTGTTTTTTCTTTTAGTCCTTCCCTATCTGGTAAAGGTGGTCATATGGCTCACTCCTTCTAAAGAGAAAGGTGATGGCTTTGAAGATCTTCACCACATCAAATTTATTGATACTAAGTTTATAGACACCCCTTCTGTTGCCCTTACCCAGGCCAAGGAAGAAGTGATCCGTATGGGCGAAGCAGTAAAGATAATGTATGAAGATGTGATTGAATCCGTGAATGAAAGAAAGCTTAAGCAGCTTGAAAAATGGAGAAAGAGAGAGGCTACCCTTGACAACCTCCAGAAGGAGATCATTCAGTTCCTTGTTCATGTCATGCAAAAGACCATCATACTAGAGGAATCAAATGAGGTCTCTTCTCTGATGAGAATGACCAACAACTTTGAAAGGATAGGTGATAATATTGAGAATATAGCTGAGGCAATGGAAGAGCTCATTGGTGAAGGCCTCTACTTGTCTGAGGGCGGCATGAAAGATTATAGGATTATTACTGAAGAAGTTCATAGGTTTATTGAATTTGTAATCAAGGGCATAAAAGACAATGACAGAGAGCTAATGCTCAAGGCCAAGGAGATGGAAGAGAATATAAACAGGATGAGAGAAGAGATGAAAGGGAATCATATAATGCGCCTCCAGAGCGGCGTGTGTACTGTCGATTCCGGGCTCATCTTGATAGATATGATCAGCGCCTTTGAAAAGATAGGGGATTGCTGTTATAATATTGCCCAGGCCATTGCATGGATCAAGTAGTTTCAATGGAGAGTTTTACTCCCGGACTGCAGTCCTGACAGCTTGCCGCGGGTGCGAATGCATACCAAAGAAAAGGGCAGATAGTTTTTAGATATCCCGTCAAGGTAGAGGAATCTATGTTGTCGGGATAATTTTTATTTTGAAAAAGGAAATGGCCAAACAGACAAACACAAAAAGGGCCTGCTGCATCAGGTGCGGCAAATGCTGTATCAAATCGAGCCCTACACTGCAGGTACAGGACCTTGGGCTGATAACTGATGGTACTATCAATAAGGCCAGCCTTTATACTCTCCGGGTTGGTGAGATAGTACAGGACCCTGTAAATAAAAAGCTTGCCCAGATAACTAAGTCAATCATCAAGATAAAAGAAGTGAATGAAAATACCGCGTGCCTCTATTTTGATAAAAAAGAAAAGGATTGCACAATATATGATAACAGACCTTCCCAGTGTGCATCCCTGAAGTGCTGGGATACGGACGAATTCATGGAGATTTTTGAGGGAGAAGCATTGGGGATTAGGGATATTGTCTCTGATGGCGTGCTTCTTGGCCTTATTGACGAACATGAGAAGCGCTGCAGCTATTCTCTTATTGAGGGGCAAGTGAGAGAGATAGAAAGGGGCGGGGAAGGAGTGGTTCAAGAGATCCTCGATATTCTCAGGTTTGATTATGAACTGAGACCCTTTATCTCTGAAAAGCTCAACCTGGACCTGGAAGAGCTGGACCTCTGTTTTGGCCGTCCTCTGATGGATACTATTATCATGTTTGGTCTAAAGGTCGTACAGGGGCCGGACGGATCATTTTTGCTTACCAGATTTTAAAATAGGATTCTGATATGGCGTGGCTTGTCTTTTACAAATTTAATGTCATGTCACTTTGAACTGCGAAACATTTTACGCTTGAACCCCTCTTTATAGCAATCTCCCTGCATATATCCACTATCTGATCCACCTCTTTATCTGTCCTGTCCTGATTCAGGTGAAAGAGACCAAACTGCTTGACTCCCGCCCGGATAGCAAGCTCCAGTGCTGTGGTATATGCCGAGTGTCCCCATTGTCTTGTAGACCTGTATTCTTCTTCGGTAAATTCGCCGTCATGAATAAGAAGGTCAGCGCCTTCTGAAAACTTTTGATATGCCTCAAATGAAAGACCGCCAGGATGTATGAAGTCCAGTTCATTGTCTGTAAGGAAGACAAAGGTGCGGCCATCCTCAATAAATTTATAGCCATTTCCCTGGTTGGGATGGCTCAGACGAATCGGTATGACAGATGTTGTGCCTATTTCCAGGCGCTCAGGACATTCAGGGATTTGTTTGATATGAGCCCTTATTTTGGTATAGCTAACTGGAAAGTTAGGAGGAGACATGACCTTGTTGAGCATTGTCTCAACAAACTTTTGAGCAAAAGGACAACCCTGTATTTTAAGATTTGTCCGGTTAAAATAGATGGGCTTAAAAAATGGAAAACCCATCAAATGATCCCAGTGGGCATGTGTAAAGATCATCTCATAGGTAAAACGGCCCTCAGATATGAGCTGGTTCCCAAGTCGACGAATACCTGTACCGGCATCAACAATGATTATTTGATCATCCTTAGTCCTGATTTCCAAACAAGTAGTATCACCGCCATATTTAATATAGCCTTTTCCTGAAACCGGAACAGATCCCCTTGAGCCCCAGCATTTAATATACATTTTCTAATCCGCCTTATATTTTTTAATCAATGGAGATTTTTTTGGGGCCATTATGACTCCTGCTCTGGTAGACCCTCTATAATAATCAATATTTATGTAGGGCTATGTTATACAGGCAATCAGATTATCAAATTAGACTCATATAGGTCAACTCTAATCAATCTTATATGAAAGGTATGTACATAAAAAATACCCATTTTACCTACAAAACAGGGCAGTAAAGGAATGGAAAGACTGGTAAGTCCTATGATCAAGGCGTTTTCCCCTTACTTCAAAAGAAGGAGCTTATAAATTTTACATAAAAACAAGCCGGACAAGCCTGAAATACCAGGTTTTTTATTTATTCTCCATTCAGGTTCTCGTATGGCCTTCCTATCAAACACTCTCAAACGGAGGCTGGCAATATTATCATGCCGAGAATGGGATATTTTCATGTTTTTCAAAGTGCAAGCCCATTATACAACCTGATTGAGTCAGTAAGCATGGTCTCCATGATAAGCCTTTAAGGTAACACTTGTTATGGCAGTCTCTAAGATAATTTGCTATAATTGAAGGATAATCTGACAGGAAGGTTTCAAATGCCGGAGGTATTAAAGATCATCTCCCAATCGTTTGCAGACAGGCAATAGTCAGGTAAAACCATTTCAATCAACAGGTTGCTATGGAACAGATCATAAAATCAGAAGCCCTTGAGGTCAATTTAGAAGCAACAAGAAGTGTGGAAATTAATATTCCGAAAGAATATCTGGAATTTATTGATCTCTCCAAATCCCACTGGGGCATCCATAAAAGGGCCGAAAAGTGCATCAGGGAGTACCATCATCCCTATTCCAACCACAATTTTGTAGCAGAACAACTCCGCCAGATTGCCTTAAGTGATTTCTGGTTTTATCTGGAACTGGAAAATGCAGGTGATGCCTTTGCTATTATTGCAAAAAGCCTGGGCTCACTTTTGTCCGCAGATATAAACGATAAGTTAAAAGAATCGATTTTAAGAACTTTGTTGGAATTTATTGATCGGCTCTTCGATCATCCTGATAAGTTTGAGGCAGTAGGGCATGAATGCCTCCTGATTTTTGAGGAGAATTTTAAAAACAATCTGGAATGTTTTATCCGCAGTTCTTCATATTTTAAAAAACACCTCAATAAAGGAGCCCAGTTTCCTGAATTTAAAAATGAAATATTTTCAATAACAAAAAAAATATATGAAAGTACAATTGCCTTCTGGAATGAGACAACAAGGATTGAGCAATGGTATAGGGAGAAACAAGGTATATTTCGAGCTGATTATTCGGACGCAATAGGCAGCCTGGGAGATTTATATTTCTCTAATTTAAGGGAAAAACTTGCTTCTGCAAGGACATTCAACGAGCTGATCGAAAATATCCCCTCATTCACGGATATTACCAACCAGCTTAGACAATTAACGGTTAATTTTGACGCGTTTATTGAAAAATTTTATTATACATTCTATCTGCTTTATCTTCCTGGCATGTCTGGTCAAAAAGATCGTCTACTAAGGGATATTAATTTTTTTCTTGCAAAAATAGTTTCTGAAATTGATCTAAATGAAGTGTTCGATTTTTTAGATATGATCTTTGAGATGTTTCAAGAATTTCGTAATGATCACGCATCCCCTGTGCTTGACTGTATCTCAACCCTGGGTAAAAAAATCATAGATCTTGATGATTCTGACGATAAATTCAGAGTGAATTATTTTGAAAAAAAGCTGATCAATTTCGGCTTTGAATTTCCGGGTATTGTTTATGTTGATGAAGACTGGAAAACCCATGTAAATGAAAATCACTTAAAAAATATTCGGGTCTGGGTCGAAATATTGAAATATGCTTCATCTATACCGGAAAAACTGCTCTCCGCGCTTATTGTAAACCTGCGTCTCGGAGGAGTCTATATCTCTGATACCGATCTCTTTCAAAGGGATATCACAAATATTCTGAACTCAAATATTGCTCCTTTTTATAAAAAGGTTAAACAGCTTTCATATATTTTCCCTGTTTATTTCAATGAAATCGGTGCTGAAGGAGAGATCCGTCAGGTAACAACTGCCATTGATGAGCTGTCGCAACGCAATGACAGGCTGATTCATTTTCTCAGAAAACAGGTTCACATAGAGGGAAATAACAAGCTGATTGACCTTACACGAAAAATTTTTAATTTCTGGTATGATGGAAGACTGGAAGCATTAGAACAGACCTTTCCCCAAGATGTTTATGAGTCAATTGATATAAATGGGCGATGGTTTGTTGGAATCCATCAGATAGTTAAGGCAGTTTGCGAAAAACAGGATTGCCGCCCAGAAAAATTTCTTGATCTAGAAGAATCAGAACTCGATAAGATATTAGGGGATATTTCTGACAAAGATGAAACAGACAAGAAAAGGTTCAAGTATATCTGTAGGCTTTACCGGCTGTTGAGGGAGAAGTATTCCTTTGATACGGTTGACATTATCTCAATATTGCAGAAGTCTAATTTTTTAGATAATCAAGAGATTGACAAGTTCAAGACATGTCTCACAAACCAGAGCTACTCAGCTGCATTGAAAATGGTTTTCAAATTTATGGGTCAGTTAAAGGAGATTATCCTGGACCCTGTTCAGACCGAGGGCTGGGAGAATATTTACTATAAGCGTCATGTCGCCTTTGGCATACCCTCAATGTACGGCGTCTATCGCGAGAAAAAATTTGAGGCAATGGGTCTTATTTTCCGGCTTGAGAGACTTGCTTCTCGCCTTATTGATGAAATCATTGACAAAACAAATCTTCATTATATTTCCGCTACGACCCTGAGACATATCTTTAAGGTCCTCAAATTATTCCAAGAGGGCATGGAACTCGACGGGATAAGCAACCAGGAGTTTAATTCAAATATTCAGATGTTTAAACACAGTCTCACATCTGCAACTTTTAGCCTGAGCCAGTACACAAATATATTTGAGTTCATGGCTGAAAGTATAAGAGAGATAATAAGTGAATATTTTATCAGGTCCTATGAATATCCCCTGAATATTATCATCCCCCAGCTTTTTTTCTGCGACAAGGATATCTCTGAAAAAGAGAAGAATACAACCTGCCTCAAAAAATCTGAAGAATTCAACCGGGACATGATAGCTAATTGTTTTTTTCTTCAAAGACTTGATAATTTTATTTCCAGTATCTTAAATACGCTTCATAATATGGTGGATAATTATGGGCCGGAGATAATCAACAACATAATGTCATACAATTCCCATCTGATTGTCAGCCCGTTCTATAAAAAAACAAATCTTGTTGACAACAAAATTTTTCTTGGTGAAAAGGGCTATTTTTTAAAGAAACTTTTCCTGGCAGGTGTTCCCGTTCCACAGGGATTTGTTATCACTACAGAGGTTTTTCGAAGAAGAAATGCTATTTATAAACACCCCTATCTGAATGAAGAGCTGGATAACATTATCCTTAAACATGTTAATGAGCTTGGAGAAAAGAGCGGAAGAAGATATGGCGACCCTCAAAACCCTCTCCTCCTATCCGTACGGGCAGGTGGTGCCATGTCTATGCCGGGAGCCATGGACACCTTTACTAATGTTGGTATGAACGATGAAATAGCAGAGCAGTTAAGCCTAAGCCCCGGCTTCGCATGGGCTTCGTGGGATTCTTATAGAAGGTTTCTGCAAAACTGGGGTATGGCCCACGATATTCACAGGGATGTGTTCGACAAAGTAATTTCTGACTTTAAACAGAAATACAGTCTCAAGTTTAAGAGTGATCTGACCCCTGAACAGATGCGTCAGGTCGCGATTGCCTATAAAAAGGTCCTTGAAGACGGAAATGTCCAATTTGAACAGGATCCCATGCTCCAACTGAAGAAAACCATTTTAGTTGTATTTGACTCCTGGTCGTCAAAGCGTGCCAGGGTCTATCGCGAACATCTTAGAGTATCGGATGAGTGGGGAACTGCTGTGATAGTTCAGAAAATGGTATATGGGAATTTGAATAAGAGATCAGGTTCCGGTGTCCTTTTTACGCATAACCCCAAACGGGGGAGGCCTGGAGTTCACCTTTTCGGCGATTTTACTCTTTGCAGTCAGGGGGAGGATATTGTTTCCGGTCTTGTTCATGCAATGCCCGTAGGTAAGACACAACGTAAGCAATTAAAACTATCGACTATTTCCCTGCAAGAGGCCTTCCCGGATATTTACAAACGGATTTATGATATTGCAAAGGATATTATCGAAAACCACGGATTCAGCCACCAGGAAATAGAGTTTACCTTTGAGTCTGAAAATCCGGAGGATCTGTATATCCTTCAGGCACGCAACCAGAATATTAAGCCAGATAAGTATATAAATGTATTTAATTATCCAAAAGAGGAGATGAATTTTATGGGTCGGGGGATAGGAATAGGGGGAGGTGCCCTTAACGGAGTTCTTGTTTTTGATGATGAAGACCTGAAATATTTTCCTGAAAAAAACCCTGACACACACGCAATACTTGCAAGGCCCGATACCGTGCCCGATGATATTGGAATGATATTCAAGTGTGACGGTCTTATAACTGCGAGGGGCGGAGTAACATCTCATGCAGCGGTAACCGCCACAAAGATAGGGAAGGTATGTGTTGTCAACTGCACTGATATGATAGTTAATGAATTGAAAAAAGAGCTTGTTATAAAAGGAAATATTTTAAAGGCAGGAGATGAGATTGCCATTGACGGTAATTTGGGATATATCTACCGGGGCCATTATCCTATTGAAAACACTGAAATTGTATATGACAGGATAAACAAGTACTAGTAAGTTTCTTTGTGAAAAGGGGATATTTGAACGAATCCTACAAAAGGGAGGGTTATTCGATGTTCAATAATAAAAATATGCTTGGAATTAATGGGTTGGGGCGGATTGGAAAGCTGACACTCTGGGATCAGATTAGGAGCCGCCACTTTGATGGATTTGTTATTAATCTAGGCAGAGATCTGGGCACAGGAATAGATGCGCTTGTCCAGGTTATTGAAACAGATTCAACGTACGGCTCTCTTCGCAGATTTTTGTATGGGTATTCGGAAAACAGTTTTGATATAAAAGTTGTGGATAAGGAAGCGGGCTTGCTGGAAGTGGACGGCCTGCCCGTGAAATTTCTCAGAACAGAAAGGAATCCCCAAAATATTAATTGGCGGGAACATGGAGTGAGGCTGGTGGTGGATTGTACCGGCAGGTATAAGGATCCGACTACACCGGTAGACGATAAAAACGGAAGTATAAGAGGGCACCTGGCCGCAGGCGCGGAAAAAGTAATTATCAGCGCGCCTATAAAAATTGCTGACAGTGCCGCAAAAACACCTGAAGACAGCAGCATGCTTATCTATGGTATAAACCATCTTGATTTTGATCCGTCCAGGCAGCATATTCTTTCCGGGACAAGTTGCACAACCACTGGCCTGTCTCACATGTTAAAACCTCTGCTGGAAAACAAGGAAACAAGCAACATACTAACTGCCTCCATGTCCACTGTTCATGCAGCCACGAACACACAAAGTATCCTGGACTATTCACCAAAGGCAGGGGCAGAAGACCTGCGGAAAACCCGATCTATATTCAATAATATTATATTGACTTCAACCGGTGCTGCCAAGGCCCTTGAAAAGGTGCTTCCTGAAATTCAACGTGTGGGTTTTATGGCCGATTCTGTGAGGATTCCCACTAACACAGCATCTTTGATAATCCTGAATTTGACCTTTCACACACCCCTTACCGAGTCTGGTGAGCCGCGGATTAACCGTTCGTTTCTGAATAATATATATAAGGCAGCAGCAAACGGCTCTCAAAAAGGGCTGCTCATATATAATGAAAAACAGAACGTATCTGCGGATATAATCGGAACACAGGCAGCTATATTGCTTGAGGGTCATGAGACACATACCAGAACCGGGTTTTTAAACATATCCTCAGAGATGCTGGAACAATCGGGCATCAAAGACGGCTTTGATATCAGAATGCCGGTTACCCATGCAAAGATCTTTGGCTGGTATGACAATGAGTATGGCAGTTATGTCTACAGCCTAAGCAAACTGACCATCTATATTGACAAGAATATGTGATATAAGGTCTCAGCAACAGATATGATGACTGATATGGGATGACAGTCTTGGAAGATCGTTGGTTATATATAAGGATCATAATCAAAAGAGTTGGTTTAATATATGGATATCCTGCTAAAGCTTGATCTTCGACTAGGATTTAAGTGAAATCCTGTATTTTAGAAAAAAAACACCCGGGACAGATCAATTCCGCCCCAGGTATTTTTTTGGATAAATTTTTATAGAAATCCTTATTCCACAGTGACACTCTTTGCCAGGTTCCTGGGTTTGTCAATATTGCGTCCAAGAAGCTGAGCGCAATAGTAAGCTAAAAGCTGACATGGAACAACAGAAAGGATCGGGTTTAGGATGTCAAGGGTCTTTGGTATATAGATTACATCGTCAGCAAGCTCCCTGATCTTTTCATCCCCTTCTGTGGCAATGGCAATAATAGGCCCTCGACGGCTCTTTATCTCCTGGATATTGCTTATCATCTTCTCATACATGGAGTCCTGAAAGATAATTGCCACAGTGGGCATCTTAGGATTTATCAGTGCGATAGGTCCATGCTTCATCTCGCCAGCGGCATAACCTTCTGCATGTATATAGGAGATCTCCTTCAATTTTAAGGCCCCTTCCATGGCAATCGGATACCCATATTTCCGGCCCAGGAACAGCCAGTTGCCATGCTTATGATATTTCTCGGCAATGGCCTGGATATCATTCGCCTTGGACAGGATATCCTTTACCTGATCAGGAAGCGCCTCAAGCGCCCTTATTGTTTCAACTCCGTCTGTGAGAGAAAGGTTTTGATGCCTTCCAAGGAGAAGGGCCATCAGGGTGAGGACAGTCAACTGGGATATAAATATTTTTGTAGAAGCCACACCTATTTCCGGTCCCGCATGGTTATACACACCCGCATCGGTTTCCCTTGCAATGGAGCTTCCAACCACATTAACAATTCCCAGGAGGCTGGCACCCTTTCTCCTGGCTTCTCGAATGGCGGCCAAGGTATCAGCTGTTTCTCCAGACTGACTCATGGCAATGATAAATGTGTTTGGCGCAAAATTGAGTTTCCTATAGCGAAATTCTGAGGCAAGCGCTACAGTAACGTCTATTTCAGTGAGTTTTTCAAAGACATATTTTGCTTCACATCCGGCATAGTATGATGTGCCGCACGCCACAATAACAATATGCCGGCATTCTTTGAGCTGTTCCCATACCGGAGAAAGACCTCCAAGCTTGGGTACCCCCTCTCCCCGGTCGATTCTCCCCCTTATTGCGTTTTGAATAGTATCGGGCTGCTCATATATCTCTTTTAGCATGAAATGGGGAAAACCATTCAGGTCAGCGTCCTCAGCGGCCCATTCAACGGTCTCTGCGCTCCGCTGCACTGTCTGTGCCTGCCCGGTGGAGATGGTAAAGTCATCCGCTGTAATAGTGGCAAGCTCATTATCATTCAGGTGAACAACTTTATTCGTATATCTTACCATGGCAGAGACGTCCGAAGCTGCAAAGGTTCCGCCATCACTCACCCCGATAATAAGCGGACTCCCCCGGCGGGCGACAACTATTTCATCAGGCACCTGTTTGTGTATTACAGCCATTCCAAAGGTCCCCTCAACCTTGGCCATTGTCTGTCTTACCGCCTTGTTCAGGTCTCCGTCAAAATAACTGGCTATGAGATGGGCAAGCACCTCTGTATCTGTCTCTGATTTGAATACGGCACCGGATTTTTTCAGGTTCTTTTTTAAGGAATAGTAGTTTTCAATGATCCCGTTGTGGATTACAAATACATTGCCATCATTGTCACTGTGGGGGTGGGCGTTCGCTTCTGTAGGTTCTCCATGGGTGGCCCATCTTGTATGGGCAATGCCAGTGTTCCCAGGAATAGTCATATCACCGATTTTTTTTTCAAGCTCGATAATTTTACCTTTTGCCCTGTGGCAGCAGATCTGATCCCCGTCCTGGACTGCAAGACCTGCGGAGTCATATCCTCGATACTCCAACCGCTTAAGCCCTTCAATAAGAATAGGCTCTGCCTTGTCTTTTCCCACATAACAAATTATTCCACACATATCCTAACCTCCTGTTTCAGGATGAATAATAATAATCGATTATATATTTCGCAATATCCTTGGCCCTAATGCCCAGTTTCTCCCCATGAACAGCAAAAACCGTAATAGAGATCCCTTTGTCACCGGTCTCAGGCATGGCATAGGCTGTCAGCCAGTCGTACTTGTATTTATCATTCCTGTCATTAATTGTACCAGATTTGGCCCCAAGGGCAATATTGCTGAATAACTTTTTTTGTCTCAGTGGCAGAAAGGCCGAGTAACAAGTCCCGGATTTTACAGTGGCCTTCATAAGAGACTTCATATGCTCAGCCGTATTTTTATTTATGGGATTTGCAAGTTTGGAGGAACTTGTCGTGTAGAGAATTTTACCTGTCCCGTCCTTAAGCGCGCTGACAATCCATGGTCTCATGACTGTCCCGTTATTTGCCACAGCTGCAGTAAGCAGGGTTGCATGAATAGGTGATATCAGGGTCCTTTTGTTAAAACCTGAGGCTATCTCAGCCAGACCAAAGGCATCATCGGGCACTTTAATACGGCTCATGCCCAGGGAAAGGTCAAAGGGAATTTCGTGATTAAAGAGAAATTTGTCTGCATATTTGGTCAAAAGCTCCTGGCCAAGGTCATATATGCCTATCTTTCCAAATACAGGATTGATAGACCCAGAAAAAGCAGATTGAAATGTTGTTGAGGTTGCCCATCTGCCCTTGTCCTGGGTCAACTGATTCTTATAAAGGGTATATTTTCCCCCCAGAAAATAAAGACTTTTACCAGGGGTAAAATTACGGGCCTCAATTGCCGCTGCCGCGGACACTATCTTGAACAGACTGGCCGCAGGCAGGTTGGCCTGCAGACAGATATTCTCCCCCTCAATATCCCCGTCCTTTGAATACCCAGCCATGGCAAGGATTTGACCGCTGGCAGGTTTAAGTACAATCACGGCAGCCTGACGGGTCAATGAACGCTGTAAAAATCTGGCAATATAATTCTGAAGGGATGTATAAATAGAGGTCTCTGCAATGATGTCTGCCGCTTACTTTGCCAGGATATACTGGCGAGTAAAGGGAGAAGCGGAAAGTTCAGCACCATTTAAAATTGATGGGAAGCTATTCTATGAGAGACCGGTTCAGAAATTCCCATATTATTTTCAGAATAGGAACCTATATCAGATAGATATGCATAGATCCATGATCCGGAAAAAAAGATGGCAGCGACAATAAAGAGGAAGCATCCTCCGTATATCATTATTATCTGAAGTCTGCTGAAAAATGATCTGCGTTTTTCAAACTTCTTTAACCTTTTCTGGTAATTCTTCCAGTTTTTTGAATTTGTATAGTCTACTATCATATTGGGTTCCTGGTATATTTCAAGCTCTGCAGAACGGACTGCCCGTTTTTTACTGCTGCAATTGAATTGTCTCCATCCCTCCTGTATAAGGTCTCAATGCCCTGGGTATAATCACAGTGCCATCCTCCTGCTGGTAGTTCTCCAGAATAGCTACCAGGGTTCTGCCCACTGCCAGGCCAGAACCATTCAGTGTGTGGACAAGTTCTGTCCCGCTAATCCCATTTCTTTTAAAGCGTATTTCTGCCCGTCTTGCCTGAAAGTCCAGGAAATTGCTACAGGAGGAAATCTCTCTGTACAGTCCCTGACTAGGCAGCCAGGCCTCTATATCATATGTCTTGGCCGAGGAAAAGCCCAGATCCCCTGTGCATAATGTCACTACCCTGTACGGTAATTCCAGGCGTTTCAGGATCTCTTCCGCATTTATTGTGAGCTTTTCAAGTTCATCCCAGGATTCCTCCGGCCTGCAGAATTTGACAAGCTCAACTTTATTAAACTGGTGCTGTCTGATAAGCCCACGGGTGTCCTTGCCATATGACCCGGCCTCAGAACGGAAGCAGGGTGTGTATGCGGTGTACATGATCGGCAGATCCTCTTCTCTGATGACCTCCTCCCTGTGTATATTGGTGACCGGCACCTCAGCCGTGGGGATGAGATAGTGATCTGACCCCTCAATCTTGAAAAGATCCTCCTTGAATTTTGGTAACTGACCTGTTCCGGTCATGGAGGAAGAGGTTACCATATACGGTGGGAGTATTTCCATGTAGTCATGTTCCCTGGTATGGATATCCAGCATAAAATTTATTAGTGCCCTCTCCAATAAGGCACCTGCTCCCCGATAGATGACAAATCTGGCACCAGCCAGTTTTGCAGCTCTGCTGAAATCAAGGATTGCCAGGTCCTCGCCAATATCCCAGTGGGCCTTGGGTTCAAAGGACATTTCAGGTATTTCCCCCCATTTACGGACAAGGGCGTTGTCCTCTTCATCCTGTCCCACAGGCACGGATTCATGGGGGATATTGGGGATAAGCATAAGGAGGTTGTTCAATTCCTCGTTTATTCCAGACAGCCCGCCCTCCTGGGTCTTAATGTCTGCGGAAACCTTTTTCATGTCCTGGATTATACCAGATGCGTCCTCTCCGTTCTTTTTCATGACTGCGATCTCTTCGCTCACCTTATTACGTTTATAACGAAGCGATTCCAGAGAATTCAATCTTTCTCTTCTCTCTTTATCAAGGGATTCAAAAACAGACAGATCAAGCTCACTCTTTCTGTGTTTGAGCATAATTTTAATGTTTTCCAGATTTGTCCTGATATATTTAAGATCAAGCATGGGGTCTCCTTGCTCTTGGATTTGTTAAGTGAAAAAGATGTAACATAAACGATGGGTTATGGTCAAACATTTTAAACCTGACACAATGGCCCAGGGAGGCATTTGTTTATTTTCTATAAAGGATAGGCATGGAGATTGAAGTTTCTGTTTATCCGTGTTATAACCCTTTGGCAAAAAGGGCATAAACTAAAATTTATGCCCCATTTTATTATAGGCAGTTATATATCATGACAAATAAAGACTCGAACATCCTGTGGGAAACGCTAAGTTCTGTAAAGTTAATTCTTGTTTTACTGATCCTTCTGGCAGCAACATCTATCATAGGGACCATTATCCCACAGGGAGACACTGCTGCATCATTTGCGAGAGACATAAGCCCTGCCATGAACCGCGTTTTTGCCACACTTCAACTCTATGACATGTATCATTCCTTCTGGTTCAGGGGGCTTATAGGTCTTCTCACATTAAACCTTGTTGTCTGTTCCATTAACCGTTTTCCAGGCACTATGAAGAGGTTTAATTCTTTTCCAAAACCGGACAGGGTAGGGCCATTTAGAGATCTCCCGGAACAAAGGACAATTCTTGTCACAGGGGATCTATCAGATGTTGCAGGCAGGGTTGGAAAAAAGATTGCCTCTCTATTCAGCCGCATGGAAAAAAAGCAGACAGAACAGGGCATATTCTTTTACGCAGACAAAGGTCGATACTCCCTGTTTGCTGTTTACCTGGTCCACTCCAGCGTACTCTTTATCCTGATTGGTTCGATAATTGGGTCTATCCTGGGATTTGAAGGATTCGTCAATATCCCGGAAGGAGAAGCAACCAATACCATAGAGATCAGGGGTAAAAATGTTAACTCCCGTCTGGACCTGGATTTTTCTGTAAAATGTAAAAATTTCAATGTTGAATTTTATGAGAATGGCACACCTAAGGAGTTTAGATCTGAGCTCAGCTTTGAGGTTAATGGAGAGACCCAGAAAGAAGCACAGGTAATTGTAAACCGGCCTGCCAGTTTTCAGGGGATATCATTTTACCAGTCATCTTATGGCACAGTGCCAGGTACCCATGCCCTGTTGAGCGTTTCGGAGAAATCTGAAGATGGGATCATAACTGAACACGCGGCATCTGAAATCAAAACCGGTACAATCTATCCATTGCCTAACGGTGACGGACAGTTTCAGATTGAAGCTATGGATGATAACTTCAAGGGAATGATGGGGCCTGCTGTGCAGGTTACTGTAATGCCTATGTCCGGAGAAAAGGTTACTTTCTGGGTTCTATCAAATATGGAGATGCTCAAGCAGCGGTTTCCTCCGGAAATGCTGGCATCAGATATGTTTAATATGTCTGCTTCTGCTCCCTACACCTTTCATCTCAAGGAGCTGGGGTCCAGGTTTTATACGGGCCTGCAGGTAAACAGAGACCCGGGTGTGGGATTTGTATGGGCCGGATTTATTTTGATACTGATCGGGCTGTTTACGGCCTTTTTTGCCTCATTCAAACGGGTCTGGATACGCATCACTCCGGATGGCGAAGAGATAAGGATCAGCGTGGCAGGAAGGGCCAGTAAAAACCCTATTGCCATGGAAAGAGAGCTGGGCCAGCTCACAAGGAGATTAGGAAAGCTGTTTCAATAAGAGAGGTGCCATAATGCTCAACTCATTTGTTTTAGACAAGATCACATTTATATATTTCTTTGCCTTTCTACTCTATCTTGTACATATGGTAGTAGGATGGAAAAAATTTGGTGCTCTAGCAACCATTGTAACTGTGACAGGCTTTGTTGGACATACAATTGGCGGGCTTCTCAGGTGGTATGAATCATATCAATCAGGAATTGGACATGCCCCACTTTCCAATATGTATGAATCTCTTATCTTCTTTGCATGGGCCATTATTCTCCTTTACATATTCATGGAATTCCGTACCAAAAGCAGGAGCATAGGCACCTTTGCCACCCCACTTGCTTTCCTTTGCATGGCATATGCCTCTTTTGATCCCAATATGAATCAATCTATCCAGCCTTTGCTTCCAGCACTACAAAGTAACTGGCTTATAGCCCATGTTATGACCTGTTTTTTCGGTTATGCGGCGTTTGCCATCTCATTTGGGCTCAGCATTATGTTTCTTATCAAGAGATCTGTCAGGGCAGAAAATGAAAATTTATTTTTGGCGCTGATACCTCCCATTGATGTACTTGATGAGTTGAGCTATCAAATGGTGGTCATTGGCTTTCTTCTTCTTTCCCTGGGCATTATTACGGGTTCCGTCTGGGCGCATTCCGCATGGGGAACTTATTGGGCCTGGGATCCCAAAGAGACTTGGTCACTTATAACCTGGTTTATTTACGCTGTTTTTCTACACCTGCGCCTTACAGTGGGATGGAAGGGTAAAAGTCTTGCCACGACATCAATTATAGGTTTTGTGTGTGTACTTTTTACCTATTTTGGGGTGAACTACCTGGGTAAATTCCTCTACTTTTTTGAGAGCCTGCATAGCTACGCCTGAAAGATTAATTCTTAAGTCAAAAGCACCGCACTTTCGGGTACGAGCCTTGCTTCGTCTTCCTATTTAGACTTCTCCAAACCACTCTGCATCTTTTTCATCCAAAAATCATAACACCTCTTAAGTCCCGGGTCAGTAATCACCCATTGCTCCCCCAGAGTTTTCAGTTCTTCCATTACCCGCCAATAAAAATGCATATTTAATATACTCCTGTTTTATTAATTTTGTTATTACTTATGATCCTGTTTATTTTTCTATTCCGGTCCGTGCCAATACCCCTTCTTTATAATAGTGTTTCACCTCCCTCATTTCAGTTACAAGGTCTGCCTTTTTGAGCAATTTTTCATGTGCATTTCTTCCGGTAATCACTAATTCCACATGTTCAGGCCTTTTGTCGATCAAGTCCAAAAGCTCTTCAATGGAAAACAGGTTGTAGTAAATTGCTATATTTGCTTCATCGAGAATTACCAGTTCATGCCTTCCTTCATCTATTATCTGTTTAACCTCTTGAAATCCCTCTCTGGCGAACCTGATATCCTCTTGAGATGGCGCTTTCCGGATGAAACAACCAGACCCGTACTGCTTAATGGTGACAAGATCTGACAATTTTTCAACAGCTTCCAGCTCACTGTATTCCAGGCCCTTTACAAACTGGGCAATATACACATGAA
>JAFDJA010000225.1 GCA_019307745.1 Deltaproteobacteria bacterium
GATACTCCTCCTGATGCATGCCTTAGAAGACTTTGTCAGCTCGGAGCTTTTCACGGATTATTCTTCTACGATGAACCCTTTTATGTTTTTGAGGGACCTATTGGGTGCCATGGTCATTCTTGGCATAGCCCTTGCGATTTACCGGCGATTCTTTTTAAAGACGCCGCGACTCAATACCAACGCCATGGACCGCTACGCCATTATCATACTGGCCGTTGTTATGCTCTCAGGCATTTTCCTGGAGAGTACAAAGATCATGTCCCATTCCCGGTTTCAGGAGATGGTAGATGCCTATGGAGATCCTGATAATGAAGAGGAGGTCAAAGCTCTTGAGGCTTATTGGGTCAAAGATTTTTCACTTGTCTCCCCAAATATAAAAGGCGCCTTGAAGAATGATATCCTGGAACCAGGCGAGGAAGCCCATGAGATGAACTGTGCCGGATGTCACTCAAGACCCCATTGGGCTTTTTTGGGATATGGTGCAACCAAAATCATCAAACCCTTTGCTCTCGGAATAGACCAGGCAAACTTACCTGCAATGTTATGGGTTATCCATTTTTTAGCCTGCTGGATAGGTCTTGCATACCTCCCCTTCAGCAAAATGTTTCATATTCTTGCTAGCCCTCTGAGCCTCCTCTCCAATTCTGTCATGGAGGACGGGAAATCAAATCCTGCCAATATTGCGACCAGACAGATTCTTGAACTGGACGCATGCACCCATTGCTGTACCTGCACCTTAAATTGCTCCGCGGGAGCGTTCTATGAGTATTTCTCAAACACTAACATCCTTCCTTCCGAAAAAATTATCTCAATAAAGGCCCTTGCCTCGGGCAAGGAATTGAGCCGGAAGGAGCTTAAAGATATTCAGGAAGGTATCTGTATCTGTACTAACTGCAAACGCTGCACCGTTGTGTGCCCGGCAGGCATCAACCTGCAGGACCTTTGGTATAATACAAAGGAAACACTACTTAAAAGAGATTACCCTGAACTTCTGATGCTTTCACCCTTTTCCTTTTATCGCGGGGTGACGAAAAAAGAGGGGGATTTTGAGAATTATGAGAGGCCCCTCAACAGGGCCAGAGAGGCCATTGCCGCCCGATGTGATTCCATGGAAAAGCAGGATGAGATCCTGTCAATGGACAAGATAGATAGGGATTTCAAGGACAATCTGAAGGTATCGGATCAGGCCCAAACATTCATGGTTTGTTTTGGTTGTGAAACCTGCACCACAGTCTGTCCAGTTGTAGCCAATTACGATAAACCTGTTGAGGTTCTAGGATTACTACCACACCAGATTATGCATGTTTGCGGGCTAGGAATGAAGGGCCTGGCCCTGGGCTCTAATATGCTGTGGGACTGCCTGACGTGTTATAAATGCCAGGAGCAGTGTCCCCAGGGGGTGGGTATTACCGATGTTTTCTATGAACTAAAAAATGAAGCTGTAAAATATGTAAACTTACCGGGCAGCGCCGAATTGTTCTGTCCGGAAAGCAGAAAATAGGCAGCCCCAATAGTAGACGGGAAAAAGGTAATGGGATACGCACTTTTTATAGGATGCAATATACCGGTCCATCTCAATCAGTACGAATCTTCGGCAAGGGCGGTTTTGGGGAAATTCGATCTAGACCTGGAGGATATACCAGCCTTCAACTGTTGCGGGTATCCTATGCGGAACATTGACCATGAGGCTTTTGTCTTATCTTCTGCTCGAAATCTGGCCCTGGCGGCAAAAAAAGACTTAAACATCATGAGTCTCTGCAAATGCTGCTACGGCAGCCTTAAAAAGGCCCATTATCTATTAAAGGAGAATTCATCCTTTCGGGAGGATATCAACAGAACCCTTAATAGAGAAGGACTTAAATTCGAAGGGGATATTGAGGTCAAACATTTCCTGTCTGTTCTCTATCATGAAGTGGGTTTGGAGGTTATTGCAGAGAAGATAGAGCATTCTTTTAAGCATCTCAAGATCGCCACACATTATGGTTGTCATGCCCTAAGGCCCAGCAACATAGTCCAGTTTGATGATCCGGTGGCGCCAATCATATTTGATCGACTCGTGGAAGTCACCGGAGCACTGAGCATTGACTGGCCGGCAAAGCTTGACTGCTGCGGGGCTCCTCTGCTGGGCATAAATAATGAACTGTCCATGGATTTAACGGAAAAGAAACTAAGGAGCGGGAAACAGAGCGGTGCTGATTACCTATGCTCTGCCTGTACTTACTGTCAGATACAATTCGATCATGTCCAGAAGATGATTCAGTCCATACGGGACACTGACCATCAGCTTCCTTCGCTTCTCTATTCACAGCTTCTTGGGCTAAGCATCGGCGTAAAAAGGGAATTATTGGGCCTGGAGATGAATCAACTGTCCCTGGACAGGATAGATGATTTTTTTACCGTAAGGGAAGATATGGCGGAAGCATGATTAGGACGAAATTTTTCATTTAATAAGATTCTAAGGGAAGAGTAGATATGTCTCAGAACAAGATCGGTTCGGTACTTGTTTTAGGTGGAGGGATTGCCGGGATGCAGGCCGCGCTTGATTTGGCAGATTCAGGCTTTTATGTTCATCTCGTAGAAAAATCTCCAGCCATTGGTGGGATGATGTCCCAGTTAGACAAGACTTTCCCCACCAATGACTGCGCCATGTGAGTTATCTCTCCCAAACTGGTCGAGGTCGGCCGGCATCTAAACATTGAACTTCTCACCTTGTCAGAGGTCACTGCCATCAACGGGGAGATCGGGAATTTTGAGGTAGAGATCCTTAAGCACCCCAGATATGTGGATCTTGAGAAATGTATCGCCTGTGGAATTTGTGCTGAAAAATGTCCCAAGAAGGTTGATGATGAGTACAATGAAAACCTCATCAAGCGCAAGGCCGTTTACGTTCAATATGCCCAGGCTACTCCTCTCAAATATGCCATAGATAAAGAGAACTGCATCTATTTTTTGAAGGGAAAGTGCCGGGCTTGTGAAAAGTTCTGCCCATCGGAGGCCATCAATTTTGAAGAAAAGGAAGAGGCGTTAAAACTCAACGTGGGAGCCGTGATACTGGCCCCCGGATGTACGGTTTTCGATCCTTCCACTTACGATACTTTCGGTTACAAGAAATCCCAAAATATTGTAACCAGTCTGGAATTTGAGCGAATACTTGCTGCAACAGGTCCTTTTGGGGGTCATTTGGTCAGACCCTTGGATCATAAAGAGCCGAAAAAGATTGCCTGGGTCCAATGCGTTGGCTCAAGAGATGTGCATCCCGGATTCCAGTCATACTGCTCAGGGGTTTGCTGCACCTATGCCATAAAAGAGGCCGTCATAGCCAAAGAACACCGGCAGGGTGATCTCGATACTGCTATATTTTACATTGATATACGAACTCATGGTAAAGATTTTGAGAGGTATTACAACAGGGCAGTAGATGCCGGCGTACGCTTTGTGAAATCCAAAATCAGCGCGGTGTCCCCGGTTGGTGATACGGGAAATCTACTCATTCGTTACACAGATGAAACGGGAAGGAGGGTAG
>JAFDJA010000226.1 GCA_019307745.1 Deltaproteobacteria bacterium
GGATCTGGCCTTCTGCAATGGGGTCTTTCATCACATTCCCAAACGGGAGCGCGAGGGCGTCATCAGATACATCATGAACAGTCTTCGGCCTTGTGGGATGTTTGCCATGTGGGAAAACAATCCATGGAATCCGGGCACACGCTATGTCATGAGTAAGATCCCTTTTGACCGTGATGCAGTCCCCCTCAGTGGCCCAGGGGCAAGGGCACTGATGCGGTCAGCAGGTTTTCGAATACTCAGAACCGACTACTACTTCATTTTTCCCAAAAGCATGAGAGGCTTGCGCTGGATGGAGGCACGGTTGACGCCCTTGCCCATAGGGGCACAGTATCAGGTTCTTTGTCGCAAGGGATAGGATTCTTGGCGTTTCCTCCCTTTTAGCCACTATCAGAGTAAGGGTGTTATCCACCAATTGAATAACAGACCTGTGGCTTTTTTGCAGGAGATGGTCCTGAGAGCTTTGCATTTTCCGGAAATCAATCGGCAAGAATCATGAAGTCAGAAGTGGACCGAATTGATTCAACGGTCGCAATTATTTGATTAATCAGCATCACTGTATCAAAGGGGTGAACAAGGTGAGGGATAAGTTAAAAATACTTGACTGCACTCTGCGAGACGGCGGGTATATAAATGACTGGCGGTTTAACAAAAAAACGGCCAGGGAGGTCTATCGTTCGTTGTCTAAATCGGGCGTGGATGTTGTTGAAATAGGATTTAGAGGCAGTGAGAAATATTTTAACAAAAACAAGTATGGTTTATGGCGGTTTTCAAAAGATGACGTGATACGGGAGGTTACTAACGGTATAAAAGGGGCAAAACTGGCAGTCATGGGAGACTTTGGGAAAATAGGTATTGACGATTTCCTCGAAGCAGAACTGACGCCTGTGGACATAGTGCGCCTGGCTGTTCACAAGAACAATCTGAAGCCATGCGTTCTGCTTCTGGAGAAAATTAAGAAAAAAGGCTACCAGACATCTCTCAACGCTATGGGCTACGCCAGTTACACGCTTCAAGAAAGAAAAGACCTTGCCAGTCTTGTAAACGAATCGAATCTTGATTTTCTATATGTGGCGGATAGTTACGGCTCGATGCTTCCTGACCAGGTCGCTTTGCTCTTTGAGCCCATGTTGGAGATCTCAACTGCCAAGTTAGGTTTTCACCCACATAATAATCTACAGATGGCTTTCGCGAACACACTTGAGGCGATTAAGTGCGGTGTTCACATCATAGATTGCACGTTGCACGGTATTGGCAGGGCCGCGGGAAATCTCCCGACGGAGGTTCTCATTCTATACTTGGAACTGTCTAAAAGAGGGAAGTATAATGTCATTCCAGTCTTGAACTGCGTAGACACATACTTCTCACCATTGCGAAAAGAGGCGGATTGGGGGTATCAGTTGCCATATATGTTGTCTGGTATGTACAAGTGCCACCCCAACTATGCTAAGAATCTCATAAGACTTCGACAATATAACATAGAAGACATTTCGAAAGCGATGGAAGAAATAAACAAAATTAACCCGGTCGGCTTCTCACAACAGGTCATAGATGACGTGATATCCCAAGGCATAATTGGAAAATGGCAATTTGACAGCACCCAGTCGCGTCCAAAAGATCCACCTGCGATTCCTTATTTGAACCGGCATAAGGACAAGGACTTCTTGGTGCTGGCCAACGGTCCCAGCCTGAAGGCTTGCAAGGATAAAATCGACGCTTTCATTGAGAAATTCGACCCTATCGTCATCGGCGCCAATAATCTGTCGGAGCTATTTAAGCCTGACTACCATGCTTTCAACAACAAGAGAAGATTTGCCATGTATGCGGACTCAGTATCGGAAGAGTCGATCTTGATGATAAGCCAACACTTTGACGACCAGTTCGTTAGTGAATACACAAAGAGGCATTGCGAAAAAATCTATTATAGGGATCGACTCGACTTGGATTTTGACATTCAAGATGGCGTCATCCAGTCGAATTGCAGGACTATCTCTGTCCTTCTGCTAGGCTTAGCAGTCGCAATGGGAGCAGAAAGAGTTTTTGCAGCTGGGCTAGATGGCTATGTCGGTACGGCTCATACAGGCACTCACTTCTACAATGAGGTTGCATCAGTCTCAGATGAAGATGTCCTTGTAGAATTACACCACCTTTGCGAGAGATTCATTGCACAGATTGACCAGTATCTCGTTGCAAAGGGTAAAGAGGGAATTCACATCTTGACACCGACTGATTACAAGTCATTCTACAAGGGCATAGAGAACTACATATAACGCGCAGACGACTATCCTCAGAGAAGGGGTATTTCAAATGAGGGAGAAAATATGTTTCATACCCGCCAGAGGCGGTTCAAAGCGGCTGAGAGGGAAGAATATGGCCATTTTCAGGGGCAAAACCTTAGTCGCACACACGATAGAGCAGGCTATCGAATCAGACCTTTTCGATCACATTATTCTGTCCTCAGATGATGAGGCCGTTCTGTTTGTGGGGAAAACCTATGACATAGAAATACACGAGAGAGCTGCTGACCTTTCTACGGACCACACAAGAATTATCGATGTCATCCGAGAGCTCATAAAAACCAGGCCTATATCTGCAGAATCGGTTATCGGTCTTCTCCTGACCACCTGCCCCCTGCGGGCAGTAGAGGATATTATTGGTGCTCACAAGATTTTTGAACATAATGAATGTCAATCTTGCGTGGTGAGTGTAAAAAGACATGAAACTCCGATTCAGCTTTCGTGGACAGAGGCTGATGGCTTTTTGAAACCTGTATTCCCAGAGGAATACAGGAGGAGTACTAGGAAGCAGGACCATTATGATACATACTGCTACAACGATGGGGTAATATTAGACCTTGCAAGGAACTTTGAGAACCCTACACGGAATCTGTTTGGGGAGAACCCCATACCGTATGTGATGCCAGGGGAAAGATCTATCCCCATCGATTACGATTTTCAGCTCAGAATAGCTCGCTGTCTGGGAGACATGGAGGCAGAAGATGCCGAAATTTAGCGGCATAATAGCAGCAATGATTACGCCTTTTGATAGCGCCGGGGAAGTATACTTTAGGGGTGTTAAAAACGAAATAAACTACCTGAGCGAGGAAGGTGTCAAGAACATTTTTGCCTGTGGATCCTACGGTGCTTTTCCTGTCATGACCTTTGAGCAGCGGGTCCAGCTATGCGAGGTCATAGTTAAGGCGGCTCAAGCAGCAAAGATGACAACTATCATACAGGTTGGAAGTACATCGACCAAACATGCTGTTCAATTGGCCCAACATGCGGAATCGGTTGGGGCTGATGCGGTCTCCGCTGTGGTTCCCTTCTATTATTCGTCTACGATATACCGAGAGGATGTTTTGTTGAAGTATTTCGAGGAGATTATCAAGTCCGTTTCGAGTCCTGTTCACTGCTATAATAATCCAAACACTACAGGATTCAACGTCTCACCTATTTTCCTCGGGAGATTGATTGATGCTGGACTAACGGGAATCAAGGATGGTGGCTCTGACATGGGTAGGAT